>CAIQHW010000301.1 GCA_903871715.1 uncultured bacterium | reverse complement strand
GTCATTCTGAACGAAGTGAAGAACCTGTATTTCATTAGCATATTAGCACATCATCACATTAGCTCATTATTTCTTCTCGTCTTTTACTTCTTCAAAAGCTACATCTTCTACATTATCGCTTTTGTTTTCAGCCGATGGATTGCCTTCAGCATTTGGTTGTGCACCAGCAGCTTGTTGTTCGTTCATTGCTTTGTATAATTCTTCTGAAGCAGCCATCCAAGCATCGTTCAAGGTTTTCAAATTAGTTTCGATAGCGGCAATGTCTTGTGCAGTGTGAGCTGTTTTTAATTCAGCTAAAGCAGCTTCAATTGCAGCTTTTTTATCAGCACTTAATTTTTCGCCGTATTCTTTCAACTGTTTTTCAGTTTGGAAAATATTGCTATCTGCTTCGTTTAATTTTTCAACTCTTTCTTTTTCTTTTTTATCCGCTTCTTCGTTGGCTTTAGCTTCAGCTTTCATTTTTTCAACTTCTTCTTTGCTTAATCCTGTTGAAGATTCGATACGGATTGATTGAGATTTGTTAGTGCCTTTATCCAAAGCGCTGATGCTCATGATACCATTTGCATCTATATCAAAACTCACTTCAATTTGCGGAACACCACGTGGTGCTGGTGGAATACCATCTAAGTGGAAACGACCTAATGTTCTGTTATCTTTTGCCATTGGGCGTTCGCCTTGCAATACGTGAATTTCAACCGAAGGCTGACTATCAGCAGCAGTGCTGAACACTTGTGATTTTTTAGTTGGGATTGTAGTGTTTGATTCAATCAAACGAGTCATTACACCACCCATTGTTTCGATACCCACTGATAAAGGTGTAACATCTAACAACAATACATCTTTCACATCACCAGTTAATACACCACCTTGAATAGCAGCACCTACAGCTACCACTTCATCAGGATTAACACCTTTCGATGGTTTTTTACCAAAGAATTTTTCAACCATTTCCACCACTTTAGGGATACGAGTTGAACCACCCACCAAGATTACTTCATCAATTTGAGAAGTGCTGTAACCAGCATCTTTCAAAGCTTTTTCACAAGGTGTCATCATGCGGCTGAATAAATCATCGCACAATTGTTCAAATTTTGAACGGCTTAATTTTTTAACCAAGTGCTTAGGCACACCATCAACAGCCGTGATATAAGGCAAGTTGATTTCAGTTTCTGTTGAAGATGATAATTCAACTTTAGCTTTTTCAGCAGCTTCTTTCAAGCGTTGCAAAGCCATTGGGTCTTTTCTCAAATCCATTCTTTCTTCAGCTTGGAATTCATCTGCTAACCAAGTGATAATTTTTTGGTCGAAGTCATCACCACCTAAGTGTGTATCACCATTAGTTGATTTTACTTCGAATACGCCATCACCTAAATCCAATACTGAAATATCAAAAGTACCACCACCTAAGTCGAACACAGCCACTTTCATGTCTTTATGTGCTTTATCCAAGCCATAAGCCAATGCCGCAGCAGTAGGTTCGTTGATGATACGCATTACTTTCAAACCGGCAATTTCACCAGCTTCTTTAGTAGCCTGACGTTGACTATCATTAAAGTAAGCAGGTACTGTGATTACAGCTTCTGTTACTGTAGTTCCTAAATAATCTTCTGCAGTCTTTTTCATTTTTTGCAAAACGATAGCTGAAATTTCTTGCGGTGAATATTTTCTGTCGCCAATTTCGATTCTGCAAGCATCACCATCACCAGCCACCACTTTGTATGGCATTTTAGCAGCTTCACCTTTTGATTCGCTGAAACGTGCACCCATAAAACGTTTTACTGATGCTACAGTGTTTGTTGGATTGGTAATAGCCTGACGTTTTGCAGGGTCGCCTACTTTACGTTCGCCATTAGCCAAGAAACCAATGATAGAAGGAGTAGTTCTTCTGCCTTCGTCATTAGCAATTACAACAGGCTCGTTGCCTTCCATTACGGATACGCAGCTGTTGGTCGTTCCTAAATCGATTCCGATAATTTTTCCCATGATATTGTGTTTTAATTTTTTTTGAAAATGTTTTTCAGTGTGATGGGCTATAGTCAAGCATAGTGCCATTGCTGAATTTGGTGTTTTTTGGAGAATAATAATTCATTTTGGCAGAGAAACGGAAGAACTAACTGACAAAGGCGCAAAATTGCTGACAATATTTTGGCACAATCAAGCAGCCAGCAATTTTATGCTTTCTTTTAACCATTCTAACTTTATTTGTTCCTAATTTTCCATCTTTGCTTTAAATAAAAAATAATGACAGCCAAACAAATTTTAATCATCGCCACTTTATTTGGCGCATTAAGTATAGCCTTAGGAGCCTTTGCTGCTCATGGTTTGAAGAAAATGGTAGATGTTTATCATTTAGATATTTTTGAAAAAGCAGTGCGCTATCAATTTTATCACACGTTTGCCATTGCACTGTGTGGATTGATTTTGCTGAATAAATCGGAAATGAATTTGCAATCTGCAGTTTGGCTTTTTTTAGGTGGAATATTTTTCTTTAGTGGCTCTTTATATTTAATGACATTTACACAAATGAAATGGCTCGGTGCTATCACACCCATTGGTGGCTTATGTTTCATCGCTGGTTGGTTGATGATGGCTTGGCAGTTTTTCAAAATGGAAAATTAATTTTCAAGAAAAAAACAGCTGCTTTTTTTAAAACCAATTTTATTTTTTCATCACCAAATATTTGCTTTATGAAAAAAAGATTGCTCCTCATTTTTATTTTTCAATGCACATTTTCATTTGCGTTTTCTCAACTCATACAAACCATTAAAGGAACAATTGTTGACAAAGAATCGAAAGCACCAATTGCAGGCGCAGTAATTATTTTAGCCAATGATTTAACTGGTTCAACTGGCTCTGTGAGCGATATTGATGGCAATTTTAAATTGGAAAATATTTCTTTAGGTAAACATGATTTGCAAATAAAATCTGTAGGCTATCAAAATATTTCGATGCTGAATATTTTAGTAACCAGCGGCAAACAAGTCGTATTGAATGTAGAGATGGAACAATTGGTTCATCAACTAAAAGAAATAAAAATTTCGGCTTACGATAAATCAAATTCACAAAATGAAATGGCTGTCGTTAGTGCCAAAACATTTGATGTGCAAGAAACCGAACGCTATGCTGGAAGCCGCCAAGACCCTGCTCGAATGGCAAGTAATTTTGCTGGCGTAAGTGGCACTGATGATTCAAGAAATGATATTGTAGTTCGTGGCAATTCGCCACTGGGTGTGGTTTGGCGATTGGAAGATGTAGATATTTTTAACCCCAATCATTTTAATATTCCAGGCTCAACTGGCGGTCCAGTAAGCATTGTAAACAATAAAACACTTTCTAATTCTGATTTTTTTACAGGTGCTTTTCCTGCCGAATATGGCAATGGCACGGCTGGTGTGTTTGATTTAAAATTGAGAAATGGCAACAACGAACATTACGAAGGCCGTGCACAATTTGGTGTAATGGGCGCAGAACTGGCTGCCGAAGGACCTTTCAACAGCAATCACCATTCTTCATTTCAATTTGCTTATCGTTATTCTACTTTAGATTGGTTGAATGCGTTGCACATTCCAATCGGCACTAATTCCATTCCAAAATATCAGGATGCCACTTTTAAATTAAATTTTCCGATAAAAAAACGAGGAAAATTAACGGTTTGGGGCATGGGTGGTTATAGCAAAATTGATTTGGTGGTGCATAATTATTCATCGCCACCCACTGAAGAATATGGGCAAGATGACAGAGACCAATATTTTACATCCTACATGGCAACGCTTGGTGCTGGCTATTCTTACCGCATTTCTAATTCAACGTACACCAAAATTACGGTTTCAAAACAATGGTTGGATGTGGATGCACACCACGATGGTGTTTATCGAAATGTGGATTATAAAATTGATTCCATCAAACCCATTTTGGGCTACAATTTTTTTACAGGAAAAAATTCTTTGAGTTGGTTTGTGAATAAAACTTTTGGTTCGCAACACACTTTTCGATTCGGTTTTTTGGCGGAAGAATATTTGATAAACTTAAAAGATAGTAGCCGCGAAATTAGCTACACATGGCATCGCCGCTGGGATTACAACGGTTTTGCTTTTATGTTGCAACCTTATGTGGAGTACAAATTTAAAATTACCGACAGCTTAATTTTTACTGCTGGCGTTCATGCACAAATTTTTACGTTGAACAACAATAACAAATCTATCGAACCACGACTGGGTTTGAAAAAAATCTTGAAATACAATCAATCACTTGACCTTGGAATAGGCTTGCACAGCCAGATGCAGCCATTGTACACTTACTTTTATCACTTCTATAATTTGCCTGCAATGGATATGCAAAACCTAAACATGGGTTTTACACGAAGTGCGCAAATTGTGCTGGGTTATGATAAATCGCTGAACAAACATTGG
>CAIQHW010000300.1 GCA_903871715.1 uncultured bacterium | reverse complement strand
TTCTTTCATGGCATCAGGTGTAGTAAAAATGGGTTCGGTATTCTTGCCAAACATATAGGGTCCGGCAAAATCCATTTTGGTGGGTGGATTCTTATATTCTCCTTTGTTGAAATCATCATCAGCCAAAGAATTGATGCAGCAAGATGTTGAATTGGCAAAGCTTTGGGCAATAATGATAAAAGATTTTATCAAAAAAAATGAAATTGAAAATGTAGATTTTATTGCTTCGCATGGACACACAATTTTTCACGAACCACAAAATAATTTCACCACCCAAATTGGAAATGGAGCCACTATTGCAGCATTAACGAGCATTTCAACCATTTGTGATTTTCGCTCGACTGATGTGGCATTGGGCGGACAAGGCGCACCGCTTGTGCCAATAGGCGATTTACAATTATTTCACGAGTTTGATGCTTGTTTAAATTTGGGTGGCATTTGCAACATCACTTTGAAAAATGAAAATGAATTTTCTGCTTTTGATATTGCGCCATGCAATCAACTACTCAATTTTTTTGCAAAAGAATTAAGAAAAGATTTTGATGAAAATGGAAATTTTGCCGAACAAGGAAATGTGAATTTTGAAATTTCACAACAACTTAATGATTTAGATTTTTACAAAAATAAAACTGCCAAATCCTTATCTAATCAATATTCCAACGCATTGATTGACATTTTGCAAAAAGAAAATTCACCAGAAAATAAATTGCGAACTGCAGTAGAACACATTGCTTTTCAAATTTCATCGGTGCTAAATTCTTCTGAAAATAATTCTAACAAAAAATGTTTAGTAACTGGCGGGGGAGCTTTCAATTCTTTTTTGATAAAAAAAATCCAAGCCAAAACCGATTGGCAAATAATTATTCCTAACAAAAAATTAATTGCCTTCAAAGAGGCTTTAATCTTCGCTTTTTCGGGTGTGTTGCGTTGGCGAAATGAAACAAATGTCCTTCAAAAAATAACCGCTGCAACTAAAGATAGTTGCAGCGGCGCAATTTATTTGTCGTAAAAAATATTAGTGATTGTGTGTTCCATCATGCACATGACCATGCTCTAATTCCTCGGCTGTGGCATTTCTTACTTCAATCACTGTGCCACTAAAATATAAAGTTTTGCCAGCCATTGGATGATTTAAATCAATCGTTACCATTCCATCCACATTGCGCACAATCACTCCCTGATAGCGGTTTCCCTCGCTGTCTTGCAAAGGAATGATGCTGCCCAACGCTAAAATTTCGTGTGAAATGGTGCCGTCCGTATTAGCAAAATTATTTACATCCATTTCGATGATAGACTCTGGATTATGAATACCATAGCCTTCTTCGGGTGCTAAAGTAAACGAAAAAGTGTCGCCACTTTTTAAATTATCTAAAGCACTTTCAAACTTGGGCAATACATTTTGATGACCAAATAAAAATGAAAATGGTTGATGCGCATGGGCTTCGTCAACCACAGGTCCGTTGGGCTCTGTACGAAGCTGATACGTGATTTTTACTGCGCAGTTTTTTGTGGCTTGCATAAAATGAGTTTTAAAAAATTATGCCGATAAAGGTAAAAGAATATTATTTCCAGTTTAATTTTTGGCTTCACTATTTTTTATGCAAGCGACAAATTAGTGCAATAGATTTAGTCTTTGTAATTCGCTGAAAAGCTTGCTAACAGGCAATCCCATTACATTATAGAAGCAGCCATTTATTTTTTCGATACCAATTAATCCAATCCATTCTTGAATGGCATAAGCCCCAGCTTTATCAAATGGTTCATAGTTTTTGATGTAAAATTGAATTTGTTCTGCGGTTAATCTTTTAAAAAACACTTCTGTTTTTTCACTAAAAATACTCAAAGGTTTTTTGTTTAAAACATCATAAATACAAACGCCAGTAATCACGGTGTGTTTGTTATTTGATAATTCCTGCAACATCAAAATTGCATCTTTCTCATCAATTGGTTTGCCGATAATTTTATCGTTTATCAATACAATTGTATCCGCACTGATTAGGATGGAATCGGCATCAAATACGGCTGCGGCGGCAATTGCTTTTTCTTTTGCCAACATTTCTGGGATCCAAATTTTTTCAATTTCGCTGCGCAAAAGCAATTGTGCGGTGATGCCATTTTCATCCACATCGGCCACTTTTATTGTAAAATTTAAACCAGCATCCTTTAATAATTGTTGCCGCCTTGGCGAGCCGCTGGCTAAAATAAATTTGTTGTTCATTGGTAATTTTTTAGTTGAAATATTGTTGAAACCACTGTTGAATAAACAGCATGGAAAAAGTACCAGCAAACATTACTACTTTCAGAATAGTACTTAAAACCTTGTATTGTTCGGGCTTTTGGGCTTGCCATAATTTTACAATTACCACCAACAAAGGCAATTGAATCAAAACGATGGTAAATAAATTCCACAAATTAAATACAGGATAAAATTTGCGATGCACATAAAAATGAAACTGAAACCAACCCACTGAAAATAAAGTAACGGCAATTAACATGCTCAAAAATATTTTCGTAGATTTTATTGAAAGCCATATTGGTAGTGTATTGCAGCCTGTTTGTTTATCTCCTTCCATATCTTGTAAATCTTTTATCATTTCTCGAATCCATTGTGTAAGCAATGCAAATGCAGCAAATACAACACCTGCCGATAAAATAATTTGTACTTGTGTTTGAAAATTATTTTCAGCATTGTAAAAAACAATTGGCTCGTAGATAATTGGTAATAACATCACTAACGCCGAAAGTATTGCTACTGCTATGTTTCCAACGATTGGTTTTTTCTTGAGTTGCATAGCATACAACCACAACAACCCAACTGCTGCTAAATGAATGGAAGAAAATTTGAGAGAATTTATTTTTAGTGAAACCACAATTCCTAAAATTATGCCCACAATGTTTAAGCAATAATAAAATGTGGCAGCTTGTGAATAAGACATGTTTTTGGTGATAAAAACTTTTTCGGGCTTGTTTATTAAATCAGTTTCTACATCACAATAATCGTTGATGACATAACCTGCAGCGTTGATGAATAGTACACTTAGCACCAATAACATAAACCAACCTTCATGTAAATAAGGCGATAAATAACCATCGTCCATTTTGCAAGTTTTTAAAATTGGGATGATTAAAAACCAGCGCACACAATACATGGCAAAGGCGGTTAGCAACAAATTAATTGGTCGAATTATTTTGAAATAAACCATTTGCAATGATACAAAATGAAACATTTTGTGAAACAATACCATCACTAATTTTTGTTGTATGCCTAATTGTACAACCGTTTTTAAATCAGTTTATAAAAACAAAATTTAAACGCCAACAATGCGTTATTGGGTAAGTAATTTCGGCAATCACTTTTTAACTAAAAAATATTTTCATTATGCTAAATATCATTTTGCAAATTGTAGATTCATCGAAACCAATTTTGCAAGCTGCCACCAAAGCCGCTGCCGAAGTGCCACACACCAGTTTGTTCGATTTAATTTTAAAAGGTGGTTGGTTGATGATTCCAATTGTGTTATTGTTTTTCACAACTATTTATTTTTTCATCGAGCGTTTTTTAATCATTAACAAAGCCAATAAGGTGGAAGAAAATTTTATGGCGGCGGTGAAAGACCACATCAGCAATGGCAACATTGCAGCAGCAAAATCTTTTTGCAAAGGTAGCAGCACACCTGTGGCTCGGGTGATTGAAAAAGGAATTTCGCGAATCGGAAAACCAATAAAAGAAATTGAACGCAGCATGGAAAATGTAGCCAAGTTGGAAATTTATAAAATGGAGCGTTTCTTAAACATCCTTGCCATTGTAGCCGGCATTGCGCCTATGTTTGGCTTTTTAGGAACGATTGCTGGGATGATGAAATTGTTTGAAGATATTGCTGCCGACAACAATTTGAGCATCGGTGTTATTGCAAGCGGTATCAATATTAAAATGGTAACATCGGCTTCGGGCTTGATTGTGGGCATCTTCGCATTTATTTGTTACAACTCGTTGAATGGAATGATTGACAGAGTGGTAAATAAAATAGAAAGTGCATCGGCTGAATTTTTGGATTTATTGCAAGAACCAACTGACAAATAATGCGCTGATTTGATAATGTGCTAATTTGCTAATGAACAAAGTAACGAAGCCGCAAATCCGCAATGAGCGCAGCGAATGAAGGCACAAAAACAAAAAATGTATTTGCATTTTTAAAACGAAAAATTGATTTGTAAATCATGAAAATAACACGACGAAATAAAAAACATGCGGCAGAAATTTATACGCATTCGATGAGCGATATTTTATTCTTTCTGCTTTTTTTCTTTTTGCTGGCAGCTACTTTAGCCAACCCCAATGTGATTAAATTAACACTGCCAAAAGCTGACACAAACACTTCGGCAAAGCAAACTGTGGTGGTAAGTATTGATGCGCAAAAGAATTTTTATGTTGCCACCAAACTCACTCCTTATGAGGGTTTGGAGGATGCTATTAAACCATATTTAGGAAATCAAACCGACCCAGCCATTGTGATTAATGCCGATAAAACTGTTCCGATTGAAGAGGTGGTGAAAGTAATGAATGTGGCTAAAAATTTAAAAGTAAAAGTGGTGCTGGCAACAAAACCTTTGGATAAATAATTGTGGAATTTTTGAATGGCAGCATCCATATAAAATGACAACAAGTTTCGAAATACAATCGCGATACAAAGCAGCAGCCATCACATTTGGTGTGGCTGTGGCTATGTTTTTGTTGTTGTATTTTATTCCTTATTCGCTTGGAAAAATTGCCAAGCCCGAAGAAGAAATGGGCATGTTGGTTAACTTGGGTGATAGCCCAGATGGCAGCGGAAACGTACAGCCCATGAGCGATGCAGAGAAAACTGAGCAATCAAGTGCCAAAGCAAAATCATCATCGGCTACGCAATTGCCTGATGCTGTAAATACACAAGAAACCGAAGATGCGCCGTCGGTTGAAACGCCTAAGAAATCTAATCCTACCACAAAAGCAATTAAGAAAAAGCCCATTGAAAATCCAAAGCCTGACCCTGAAAAAGTAGAAACAGAAAGGATTGCAAAGGAATTGGCAGATAAAAAAGTGAAAGAGGATGCTTTTAGAAATAAAATTCAAGGCATAGTAAACCACAGTAATCAAAGCAAAAGCGAAGGCAATGGACAAGGCACTGGCGACAAAGGTGTTCCAGATGGCGACCCTAATGCGAAAAATTATTCGGGCGAAAATACTGGATTGGGGGATTCTGGCAGCGGTCCACGTTTTCGTGGAAAAATTAGTCATCGTGTGCGAAGAAAAATTCCAACCATAAATGATAATTCAAAAGAAGAAGGCAAAGTGGCTATCAATATTTCGGTAGATGAAAATGGAAATGTAGTCGCTGCCAATTATTCTGAAAAAGGTTCGTCAACTTCCAGTTCTTATCTTCGTGGCTTGGCTTTGAAAGCCGCACGGGATATAAAGTTCAGCCCCAAAGCTGATGTGGAAGAAGAAACAGGAACTGTGATTTTTAGTTTTAAAAATCGGTAAAATTTACTTCGCAGATTTGTAAATTTTTTCGATGCTCGTAATTGTTTTCACCGCGTCTTCGCCTTCTACCATTTTCACTTTTTTGTGGTGCAATAACAAATTGACCACATCTTCAAACACTTTGTGATGATTACTACTACTGCCTTGATAGCCGCTTGCATAGCGGTTTGGCGCATCATCGCTGGTTGTGATTTGTGGCTGCGGAATATTTTTTACGTTCCAGTATTCTAATTGATTTAAATAAGCCCCCCCAATTTTCACCGTGCCTTTTTCACCGAAAATAGTGATGCTGCCTTCATAATTTTCTTCAAAAACATTGTTGCTCCAAAGTAGTTTTCCAATCGTTCCGTTTTCAAAAATCAAAGTGCTGTTGCCGCTATCCTCCAATTCTATTTTATGATTCAAAGTAGCCATCCAAGTTTGCGATTTTTTCACTTCGCCAAACCAATGCACCAGCAAATCTATAAAATGACTGCCTTGCGTAAACAATGCACCTGCTTCAGTTTTCAGCTTTCCTCTCCAATCCGATTTTTGATAATAATCGTCATTTCTATTCCACAGAATATGACAATGCACCTCAATTATTTTTCCTAATTTTTTCTTTGCCAACAATTCATTTACTTGTTGCACAGGAAAGTTGTAACGATTTTGTTTCACCACAATTAATCGCCGATTATATTTTTCAGAAGCCACAATCATTTGCTTCGCATCTTTTGAATTAATGCACATTGGTTTTTCAACCAACACATGTTTGCCTGCCCGCAAAGCTGCTATGCTCATGGGTGCATGTAAGTGATGTGGTGTGCAAATATTTACCACTTCTATATTTTTGTGGTCTAAAATTTCTTCAAAATTTGTAGTAAACGAAACAGAATTTGGTAAAATTTTTTTCTTCGCTTCATCTGTATCACAGGCTGCAATCAGCCGTACATCGTCATTTTTCAACAATAAATCCACATGACGTTTGCCAATATTACCACAACCAACTACTGCAAAATTTAAAGTTTTCTTTAGCATACTTTTAATTGTTTCAAGCAACGATGCAAAGCATTTTGCCAGGTTGGAATTTCAATTTTAAAATCATTTTCAAACGAAGAAGTATCCAACACACTGTAAGCTGGTCGCTTAGTTGGGATTGGAAATTCGGCAGTTGTAATAGGATGAACAATGCCTTTAAATCCAATTATAATAGATATTTCAGCAGCTAACTGATGCCAGCTAATTTCTCCTTTGTTGGCAAAATGATAAACGTGGAATGATTTTTTTTCAAAAATATTTTGGCGATTATCGAAAATGTTTTTTGTCATTTTTAATAATGCTGATGCTAAATCGAAAGCATAAGTTGGGCGACCAATTTGGTCGGCAACTACTTTTAATTCGGTTCGTTCGTTCATTAATCGTAACATCGTTTTCACAAAATTATTTCCAAATTCGCTAAATACCCACGATGTACGAACGACAATTGTTTTCAAATTATTTTCAACCGTTTTCGTTTTCAAAATTTCTTCGCCCAATAATTTTGAATAACCGTAAACACCTATTGGTGTTGTGTTTGCGGTTGGCATATAAGGTATAGTATTACTTCCATCAAATACATAATCGGTGGAGATGTGCACCATTATTGCGTTGTGTTTCGCACAAGCATTAGCTAAATTTTCAACCGCTGTGGCATTAATGGTAACGGCTTTTTCTTTTTCTGATTCGGCTTTATCAACTGCGGTATAAGCAGCAGCATTGATAACCGCATCAATTTTATTTGCCGAAAAAAAATTGTTTACGGCTGATGAATCGGTAATATCCAAATCGTGATGCGAACAAAAAATAAATTTCCAATCTGGATAAAATGCAGTATTCATGCGCAGTTCATTGCCCAACTGAC
>CAIQHW010000299.1 GCA_903871715.1 uncultured bacterium | reverse complement strand
CGACGCACTTTACCCAATTTATTCACCACAATTGTTTCGATGCTTGGTGCATGAACTGGAAAAATACGCTCAACACCAACACCATCCGATATTTTGCGAATAGTAAAAGTTTCAGTTGCGCCAGTACCACGGCGTTGAATCACATCGCCTTTAAACGATTGCAAGCGGCTTTTATCGCCTTCAATAATTTTATAGGTAACGGTAATATTGTCGCCAGCTTTAAATGCTGGATGTGTTTTTGCTACTACTAATTGGTCGTTTACAAATTTTATAAAGTCCATTTTTTCTTTTTTTTGGGTGTGCAAAAGTATAAAAACTGATTCGCTTTTCAAAATTTATTTCAAGAAAATATTTTCTAAAAATCAATACGTGTAATCTTGAGGTTTGTTGTCTTTAATAAACACGGGCAAAAACCAACCCACTTTTAATGCCAATAAACAATCAAAACGTTTTTGTTTTCCTGATTCGCCAGTATCAAAATTTACAGCCCTTAAGCCTTGTGTAAAGCCTTCGAGCATTTCTAAACCAATGCGATAATTCACCAAACGATTTAAAGACATGTGATTATAAAACACACCCTCTTGAATAAAAAATCCCCCCGATAATCTGTCGTAACCTTTTTTATAATCGCCTTGCAGTTGCAGCACATTATCGCCCAAAATCGTTATTTTATGCTCCATGTAGCCCGATGTAAGCCAAAAACTTAAACCTGTATTTTTATTGCTCGACAATAATTTATGGTAGATGTAACCAATCGTTGGTCCAAAATAATAACCTCGTTCATATAGCTTAATCTCAGCATACTCGCCATCTTCCATAATAATATAGCCATCAACAGTAGAAATATTTTTAAACAAATTTGCTTCTTTTACTTTGTTGCCAAAAAAATAATCGCCCATTATTCCGTAGCAAAAATTATTTTTTGCCTTGTAATAAATAGCCATACCCACTGCTTTTGAATTACCAAATCGGTTATATAAATTTCCGGCAGGTGTTTGCAACGAACCTTGCAAACTAAAACACACAGCTTTTCTTGGCGAATCGGGATATGTTTTTTCATACGATTGCATTTTATGCGATTCGTGTTTGTGATTCATTTCTGCGCCGCCACGATTCTGATTGCCGCCGTATTGCGCCATCAAAAATTGCGAAGCAAAAACTAAAAAAAGTAGTGTAAAAAATATTTTCTTCATAATGATTCGTTGTAACAATTAGATGTCTTTTTCTCCTTTGAAAACTTGTGCTGTTGAGCCTATCAACCAGATATTATTGAACGCATTGTTGTTCATTTTATTGCATCGCACAATTAATTCGCCACCCAAAGTTTCTAATTTTACTTGATGAATCTGCGATTCATTTTTGTTTTTCAACAAGCTGCAAAGTGCCGCTGCCACAGCGCCTGTGCCGCATGAAAGTGTTTCATCTTCAACGCCACGTTCGTAAGTGCGAATATTAATTTGCAACGAAATAGTGTTTGAAATGCTTTGCTTTTCTGCATTGGCAGCCATTTCTACAAAGTTGATATTAATGCCTTTGGGATATTCGGGCAAGGTTTGAATGTGTCTGCCTTCGGCTTTCACATCAATAGCAGCAATGCTTTCAACAAATTTTACTAAATGTGGAGAACCTGTATTGAGTTGAAATAAATTATCGTTCAACACTTTTATTTCAGCCACATCATTCATTTGCAATTCAACTTTATCACTACCAATAATGGCTTGATGAATGCCATCAGTTGCTTCAAAAATTGTTTCTGTTTTTACAATGCCTAAATAATGCGCAAACGCAGCAATACAGCGACTTCCATTGCCACACATCGTACTCGGTTTACCATCGCTATTGGCATACCACATCACAAAATCTTTTTGTATTTTACTGTTCCGCAAAAGCATCAAACCATCGGCACCAATGCCAAATTTTCTATCACATAAACGATTGATGAGTGCTACATTTTCGAAGGGAAAATTTTCATTTCTATCATCAATCATAATGAAATCGTTGCCTGTGCCTTGATATTTGTAAAACTCAATTTTCATTTTCGGTTCAAAAAATTTTAACAAAATTACATCACAATTTTAAACTCTTTTAACATCATCTACTTGCAAGCGCATTTTTTTTGTAAATAATTTTGCAATGAAAATTTGATAACCTTCAACCATTGATGGTTGTTGGTGTTTAAACAAAATTAAAAATCAAAAAAACATTTGCACAAACTTTTACTTTTTATTTTTAATAATCAAAAACACAACGTTATGAAAAACAGTAAAACAAGAATTTATGTAAACACCGTTATTATTTCCATCATCACATCACTCTTAACAGCAGGTTTGTTTTTTTATTTAGTACCTAAAAAAAATATGGCTTGGATGCATGAAAACACAAAAGCAAATTTTGCATCGTTCAATTCTATGCGCTCATCGCCCAATGTTGATTTTGTGGGAGCCGCATCAGCAGTTACTCCTGCGGTGGTACACATCAAAACAACGATTCAAGCACAACAAACTAATTTGAGTTTTAACCCGTTTGGAAATTTTTTTGGCGATGATTTTTTTGGTGGTTCACCATATCATGTAATGCCACAACAGGCAAGCGGTTCGGGCGTTATCATCAGAGAAGATGGTTACATTGTTACGAATAATCATGTAGTGGATAATGCCGATAAAGTTGAAGTGGTGTTGAATGATAAACGCACTTTAACAGCGAAAGTAATTGGCACAGACCCCTCTACAGACTTGGCTTTGCTAAAAGTGGACGAAAAAGATTTGCCGTATATTTTCTTCGGAAATTCTGATTCGGTAAAAGTGGGTCAATGGGTTTTAGCAGTAGGAAATCCTTTCAATTTAGAATCGACAGTTACGGCAGGAATTGTGAGCGCAAAGGGTAGAAACATCAATATTATTAAAGACAAAAACAATTCTGCCATTGAAAGTTTTATTCAAACAGATGCTGCGGTAAACCCTGGAAACAGCGGTGGGGCGCTGGTTTCAACAAGTGGCGAATTGATTGGAATTAATTCAGCTATTGCTACACCAACTGGTGCTTATGCTGGTTATTCATTTGCTATTCCTGTAAATATTGTAAAGAAAGTGATTGATGATTTAACACATTTTGGTGTGGTTCAACGGGCATTTTTAGGCATTAATCCAGTTGAAATGACCGATGAATTGGCAAATAAAGCCGATGTACAAGATTTGAAAGGAGTGTATGTGGGTAATGTTATTGCCGCCAGTGCCGCTGCCGAAGCAGGTTTGCAGAAAGGGGATGTGATTACTAAAATGGATGATTTGCAAATTAAATCGGTGCCCGAAATGATGGAACATGTGGGCAGCAAACGCCCTGGCGATAACATCAAAATTGATTTTTTGCGAAAAGGAAAAATGATGAGTGTGGATGCGAAATTAAAAAACAGCGAAGGCAGTACCAAATTGATGAGCAAGGCTGATTTAGACGAACAAAAATTTAATCAATTGGGTGCAAGTTTTGAAGAAATAAATAGCAGCGAAAAAGCAAAATATCAAATCAATAGTGGGGTAAAAATCACCAACATTAATCGCTCGGGCAAGTTTGCTCAAACTGAAATTCCTGAAGGATTTATCATTACAAAGGTGAACAAAAAACCAATTTCTTCAATTGCTGATGTGAAACAAATTTTAAACGAAGCCAAAGGAAACGTAATGATGGAGGGCATTGTGCCTGGTTATTCGGGCAAATATTATTTCTCATTTGGTTTGTAATATTATTATTGATGGATATATAATTCAGGCGCACTTTGAAAGCAATTTTAAAGTGCGCTTTTTTTGTGTAGCAAAATATTTTTCTAACTTTCACAAAAATATTTTCATGCGCAAAACTCAATTCTACTTTCTTGTTTTTATTTCAGGTTTATTTTTTCATTTACAATTATCGGCTCAAAACATAACGCTGGAAAGCGTTTGGAAAACTTATGATTACATTCCAAAAACAGTTGGCGGTTGGAAATGGTTGCCCGATGGCAAATTTTATGTAGAGCAAACTGCGGATGCTAATGGCAAACAGTGCATCATAAAAGTGGAAGCCGAAAGCGGCAAAACGGTGGATACGCTGATGAAAGGCAATGATTTTTTGCCCAAAGATTCTATTAAATGTATTCTGATGCAAGATTTTGATTTGAGCCCTGATGGCAAAAAAATATTGATTGCAACTAACAAAGAAGCCATTTATCGCCATTCAACAATGGAAACTAATTTCATCTTTTTTCGTGAATCGAAAAAGCTGGAAGCCCTAAGTAACAAAGGCAAACAACGCTATGCGCAATTCTCCAACGATGGCATGAAAGTGTGTTACATCATCAACAACAATTTGTTTTACGCCGATTTATTAGCCGAAGAAATTACCGAAGTGCAAATGACAAAAGACGGCGAAAAAAACAAAATTATTTATGGCGCAACGGATTGGGTTTATGAAGAAGAGTTTGGTATCAATAGGGCTTTTTATTGGAGTCCTGATAATAAAAAAATATTGTACTACAGATTTGATGAAAGCAATGTGAAAGAATATTCACTTGATTATTTTGAAACAAAAAATTATCCACGAAACGAAAAATACAAATAACCCAAAAGCTGGAGAAGATAATTCGGTGGTGAGTTTGGAGGTGTATAATATTGAAAAACAAAGAAGAACGGGAAATTATATTCCTACAGACGGTTCTCAATTCTATTATCTTCCACAAACTAATTGGATTAACGAAACGACAATTTGGATTGAAAAACTAAATCGTTTCCAAAATCATTTAGACTTAATGAAAGTTCATTTTGTCGATGAAGGAGAAAAAGTAGTTGGTAATTTGACCTCCATTCTAAAAGAAGAAAACAAAGCCTACGTTGATGTAGAAGCAAAAAAAGATTGCCCCATTTTTATTAATGGTGGCAAACAATTTATTTGGATGAGTGAGCAAGATGGTTTTGAACAATTGTATTTATACAATGCGGACGGTTCGTTGGTGAAGAAATTGTCCACTTCGCCTTTCGATGTAACAGATGTGTATGGTTACGATGAAAAAACGCAAACTGTTTATTATCAGCAAGTGGGCGATATGCCTTATTACAAAGTGTTGAGCCGTTGCAACATCAATGGCAATGAAGAACGTGATTGCTTTAAAACCGACTCTGCTTGGGCTTCTTACGAATTTAATCCTGATTTTTCTTTAGCTATTCAAACATTGTCGCACATAACAACGCCACCAAAGTTTACTTTGCTAAATGCTGAAAATAAAAGTATCAGAGTGTTGGAAGACAACGCTGTTTTAACATCAAAATTGAAAGAACGAAAAATAATTCCTGCTAACTTTTTTAGCTTCAAAACCGAAGATGGTACTGAATTATATGGCTACATGATTACACCAATTTTGAAAAAGAAAAAAGATAAATCCCCTGTGTTTATGTATTGTTATGGCGGACCAAATGCTTCGCAAGTGGAAGACCGTTGGGGAGGAATGAACATGCTCTATTTTCAGTTTTTAGCACAAAATGGTTACACCATTGTTTGTGTAGATAATCGTGGCACAGGCAATCGTGGTGAGGCTTTCAGAAAATGTACTTACATGAATTTAGGCCAGATTGAAACGCAAGACCAAATAAGTGCAGCACGATATTTTAAAAAACAAAATTGGGTAGATAGCAATAAAATTTCGATGTTCGGTTGGAGTTACGGTG
>CAIQHW010000298.1 GCA_903871715.1 uncultured bacterium | reverse complement strand
TGTTTAAGAAATATCAAAGAACGCAAATGCCCCCTCGAAATTTTATTTTTCTTTTTTATCCAAAGGGCGCATACTAAATACAGGGATCTCACTTTCACCAATAATTTTTCTATCAGCAGCAGGCACTAAAAATTCGCCAATACCCGAATCGTTTTTACTCATGATAAAAATCAAATCGCACTGCATTTTTTTGGCGTGTGCAAAAATTGTTTTTGATAAAGTGCTGTTGCGAAATGTTTTGCTAGTAAATTCTATTTTCTCTTTTTGCAGCTTCAATTCTGTTTCACGAGATAAATCGTTTAGTTTTTGTACATCAGATACAAACTCATCAATCATTTCGGTTACAGAAAGTAAGTGAATTTTAGCACCAAAAGTTTTTGCCCATTCGATAGCATAATCTACTTTTTGGCCAGATTCCTTATCAACACTTAAAGGCAATAAAATATTGGAAGTAATAGGTTGTTTCATGCTTTTGCGAATAGTAATCACTGGGCAACTGCTTTCATGTACAGTGCGAAAAGCATTAGTTCCCAACACATATTTTTCCAAACTTTTTAAACCTGTAGAGCCATGAGTACCCATTACCACTAAATCGGCACCCACTTTTTGTGCTGCAATATCTATTTCTTTGTATGATTTTCCTTGGGCGATGAGGGTATCAATTTTCACCCCCCAATAGTTTTTATTTTGAGTAGTAATTTCTCTCATCTTATCTTGAATGCCTTTCTCAATTAGGTCTTTATAGTTCATCACGGTTTGATTACTCGTTTGTTCAAACAATTCATACACATGCAACAAAGTAATTTTTGCGTTTAATTTTTTGGCTAAAAAAGCTGCGTAATCTAATGCGCCAAAAGAGATTTCGGAAAAATCGGTAGGAACTAAAATTTGCTTGATATTGAGTTTCATAAAAAATGAGTTATAAATTTGAAGCCGCAAAAGTAGCTAAAATGAAAACATTTTTTCCTGATTCTGAATTGATTTTAAATAAAAATAACAGTGTTTATCATTTGCATTTGCATCCAGATGAACTGGCTGAAACTATTATTACAGTTGGCGACCCAAGCCGTGTGAAAGCTGTAAGTAAATATTTTGATAGCATTGAAATAAAAAAACAACATCGCGAATTTGTAACACATACTGGTTTTGTGAGCAAAAAAAGAATCACGGTTATTTCAACAGGTATTGGCACAGATAATATTGATATTGTGCTCAACGAATTGGATGCGTTGGCAAATATTGATTTGGTGAATCGAACACCAAAAAAGAAATTAAAATCGTTGAAAATAATTCGTGTGGGCACATCGGGTGGATTGCGAAAAGAATTGGAGGTTGATGGTGTTGTAGCTTCGCAAGCTGCCATTGGCTTAGATTCGATGGCGCATTTTTACCAATTCAAGTATTCAAAAATCGAAAAAGAAAATCAACAAAATTTTGAAAAACAATTTGGATTGCAAAATTATGTAGCATTGGGTTCTGAAAAATTATTGCAACAATTTTCATCCTTTTCTCAATTCGGAACAACCATCACTGCATCGGGTTTTTATGCACCGCAAGGCAGACAATTGCGCTATCAGTTACAGTTTCCAAACTGGGTTGATGATGTGCCTAACTTTAAAATCACCAAAATTGCGCCTGTTACTAATTTCGAAATGGAAACATCGGGCATTTATTTTTTAGGAAAATTATTAGGTCATGAATGTTTGTCGCTAAGCTTGATAGTAGCTAACCGCATCACCAAACAATTCAGTAAAAACTATCCAAAGAAAATGGACGAGTTGATTAAAAATGTGTTAGAGAAGATTTGAGGAATCTGCTAAATAAAATTAGTCGCCAAAAAAACTGGTAATCTGAATAGTTAATCTATCAACTCAAAAGCCTTTATCCTACTCATTTTATCCGCCTCTACATAATCTTCTAAATCCGGTTGATTGTTGTAAAGTATAGTGTTCATGCAGTGTTCAATTACTTCTGTAATTTTCAACAACGAAATTTTATCTTTCAAAAAAGCATCCACAGCCACTTCGTTAGCCGCATTCATTATGCATGGCATATTGCCACATTGCTCCATGGCTTGATATGCCAAAGCCAAGTTGCGAAAGGTTTTCAGGTCGGGTTGTTGAAATGTGAGTTGCGGATAATTTACAAAATCGAATCTTGGAAAATCACTTTTCAATCGATTTGGATAACCCAAAGCATATTGAATCGGCAATTTCATATCGGGCAATCCCATTTGGGCTTTCATGCTGCCATCTTCAAATTGCACCAAACTATGAATAATGCTTTGCGGATGCACAATTACTTTCACCTGTTCGGGTTTTAAATGAAATAACCATTTGGCTTCAATCACCTCCAATCCTTTATTCATCAGCGTTGCAGAGTCTATTGTTATTTTTGCACCCATTGTCCAATTAGGATGTTTTAGTGCTTGCGCTTTGGTAACTGTTTTTAAAAACGCCACATCTTTTCCTAAAAAAGGACCACCACTTGCGGTTAAATAAATTTGCTCAATTTTATTATCCCATTCGCCAGCCAAGCATTGAAAAATGGCAGAGTGTTCGCTATCCACTGGGTAAATATTTACACCATTTTCTTGTGCTAATTGTGTAATTAATTTGCCAGCCACCACCAAAGTTTCTTTGTTTGCCAAAGCAATTGTTTTTTTTGCTTTGATGGCTGCAATAGTAGGTTTCAGGCCTGCGTACCCTACTAAAGCTGTGAGTACAATATCCACTGTTTCCATTTGCACCACTTGCGATAAAGCCGCTTCGCCGGCATACACTTTTATCAAATCAAGTTGCAAAGCTTCTTTCACCAAATTGTATTTTGATTCATCTACAATAACCACCGCATTGGGTTTAAATTTTTTGGCTTGCGCAATTAATAATTCGGCATTAGAATTTACAGTAAGTACTTCTACACAAAATTCTTCGGGATGCGATGCAATCACTTCCAAAGCCTGTGTACCAATGCTGCCACTACTTCCAAGGATGGCAATATGTTTTTGATTTGTTGTGTTCACAAATAATTTTTAGAGGACAATATTTTGGTTTGAAAAGAATAAATCATTACGATAAAATAGTTACAATGGGCGAAACTACAGTATTGCTCCAGTTTCCAGCCCTGTCCTTTAATTTTATCGAAAAGGTTGTCGTCTCATTAGCTGATGCTGAATTTAATAAAATGATTGATTTTAGGACGACCGTAAATTGTCCTTGTACCGCCACAGTGCTACCTTGTGGCGCAACAGGCGGAACGTGAAAACGATTAACCAATAAACTATTTCTGTTGTCAACCACAACCAATGAAAGTGAATCAGCATTGTAATCGCCTACATCACCATTACCATCTGTAAATTGAATCATAAACTTTATTGAATCTTCAAATTGATGAATATTAGTTGGAGAGGTACTATTTAATTGAATAACTGGAATATCAGACAGCAGAAGATTTGCAGCTGGTTGGCTGTCTTTTTTACAACTAAAAAAAACAACCATAAAAAAACTGAAGAAGTAAATTACTGTTTTCAAACCAAAAAATTTTCTTCTCAAAACTAAAAGAATAATTGTTTTTAGAAAATCATTTTTCAAAATAAAATCATGTTGTTCATTTTTTTGCGCTGTGTTTTTTATGTAATCTTGCGCTGAAATTTTTAGTAAATGAAACACAAAATAATTCTTGCTGCGCTT
>CAIQHW010000297.1 GCA_903871715.1 uncultured bacterium | reverse complement strand
ACTGAATACTTTGAAATCCGTTTGACTCAAAACATCAGCATATACTTTTCCTTGCGATTTTAAGTTTTGCAATTTCATTTCAAAACGAATGTCGGGTTTGTCATTACCATAATTCCACATCGCATCATCCCAAGTCATGCGTTCTACTTTTTCGGAGTAGTCAATATTTTTCACTTCCTTGAAAATATATTTCACCATGCCTTCAAACATTTGCAAAATATCTTCTTGTTCTACAAAAGCCATTTCGCAATCAATTTGCGTAAACTCTGGTTGACGGTCAGCTCTCAAATCTTCATCCCTAAAGCATTTCACGATTTGATAATAGCGGTCGTAACCACTCACCATCAACAATTGTTTGAACGTTTGCGGTGATTGCGGCAAAGCATAAAACTCACCTTGATTCATACGGCTCGGCACCACAAAATCTCTTGCGCCTTCGGGCGTTGACTTAATTAAAAAAGGCGTTTCAATATCTAAAAATCCCTGGTCGTGTAAATAATTTCTCACCTCACGGTTCACTGCATAACGCAACATCATATTTTGTTTTACAGGATTTCTGCGCAAATCCAAATAACGATATTTCATGCGCAAATCTTCACCACCATCGGTATCATCTTCAATAGTGAAAGGAGTTGTTAATGCTGCATTCAACACATTCAATTCAGTAACTTCCAGTTCAATTTCACCTGTTGCAATGTTTTGATTTTTACTGCTGCGTTCAATCACGTTGCCTTTGGCTTGAATCACAAACTCTCTTCCCAATGCAGTTTTCAGCAGTTCTGGATTTTTCGATTCATCTAAAACAATTTGTGTAATGCCATATCTGTCGCGTAAATCAATAAAAGTTAAAGCGCCCATTTTGCGGATTTTCTGAATCCATCCACAAAGTGTTACAACCTTTGCAACATCAGCTATTCGCAACTCTCCACAAGTTTTTGTTCTGTACATCTTTTAAAAATTGAATGGCAAAAATAAGGCTTGGAAAAAAGTTTGGGGAAGATTTCTGGCAAAATCTGTTTTTTAAAACTCGTAGCCAACCATGAATCTAATAAAAACAGCTTTATGGTCTTGTGTTGAATAGCCTGTGTAATTTAAATACGTAATACTTTTACTCAAGTTAACTTTCAAAAAAATAGCATTACAGCGTATATAAATTCTTCCAGCTAATGAAAGTGAAGAATAAAAAATTGGTGGTGTAAAAAAAAAATTTGAACCAAGGGAATATGTTCCATTGATTTCCTTTGTAGTTGAAATCGACTTCTGACCGACAACTCCACCAACAGTATCGTATTTCACACTTTCAACACTTTCGTAAGAATGTATTTTTTCCGAAAATGGAATGCACACAAAAATTGTTGGCTCAACAAAAAAATATTTAGAGCCTCGTGGATGAATTTGCATTGAAAAAGGAATGCACAAATTAGAAGTGATTAAAGTTGGAATTTCATAAGATTTGAAATGTTCGAAATCATACACTAAACCTGATAAATCATGTTTTTGATATTCTAAGCCTATTGTTGGAATGAAAGTTTTTTCTTTTGAAAATTTATAGGAAAAACCAATTGTTGGGCAAATTACTTTATCACTGAAATAAAAATCAAACACATTAATTCCGCCGTAGATGCTGAATCTTGCTGATTTTGTTGAGTCATTGCCATTAATCATTTTCTCTGCAAATGTGAATTTGAAAAGAAAAATGAAAATCAATATCAGTGAAAATTGCCGCATAATTTCCTTGCAATTTAATTTATTCTTTGAACTTGAATTGATTTTTACCTTCGCCACAAAATTATGAGTAAAAATAAATTGCAGCAATTCGCTGATTTAGACACTTTTAAAAACGTGTTGCAATATGGTTTATTGCAAAAAACAAACTTTCCTTACAAAGGAAAATGGGCTTCAGCTTATTTCAAAAATGAAAACCCAATTGTACTGGAACTGGCTTGTGGCAAGGGCGAATACGCTATTGGTTTGGCTGAAATAAATCCGAACAGAAATTATATTGGTGTTGAAATTAAAGGCAACAGAATTTGGACTGGCTCGAAAAATGCTACCAACAAAGGGTTGCAGGAAGTAGTTTTTTTAAGAACAGAAATCGAGTGGCTCACCGATTTTTTTGCCGATGAAGAAGTAAGCAAAATCTGGATTACATTTTGCGACCCCTATTTGTCTATCACCAAAAAACATAAGCGATTAACGTCACCACGATTTTTAAATTTGTATCAACAAGTTTTGAAAAAAGGCGGAACAATTAATGTGAAAATTGATGACGAAACTTTGTATCAATACACACTAGATGTGTTGGCAGGAAAAGAAACCATCGAAAAATATCCTTGCGATGTAAGTGTGTTTGAATTATTAGAAAACAGAAATGATATTTATAATGACGGCAAGCCCTTACCAGAAGCCTTACACATCAAAACTTACTACGAAAAAAAGCATTTAGAAAAAGGTAAAAAAATTAAGTACATTCTATTTGAAAAACGATGATGTCACAACGCATAAAACTTTTCCATTTTTTTTAACACATAGAAACATAGAACGAAATGCAAAGCATTTACTATTGTGCTACTAAAATATTTTTTGAATAATTACGAGAGTAGCTTAGAAAATAAATTTTACACATAGAGCAATTGAATTTACCAATAACAAAAAACCAGTAACATTTTTCAATCCTATGTGTCTATGTGTTTAATTTTTGTTT
>CAIQHW010000296.1 GCA_903871715.1 uncultured bacterium | reverse complement strand
TGGCAGTTATTCCATTATTAATCTTACAAGTGGTTCTTACACTTTAGTTTGTTCTTATGTTGGTTTTGAAACACAAGAAATTAATGTAACTGTTGATGGTACAACTAATATTGCACAAGATTTTCTTTTAACTGCTAAATCGCATTCGTTGCAAGAAATTAGCATCAAGGCGAATAATAAAGAAAGTGATAATGCTGCTCGAAAAGCGGAACAATCTGCCGACCATTTAATGAATGTGGTTTCTGCCAATACCATAGATTTATCGCCCGATTTAACTGTGGGTAGTGTGTTGCGAAGAGTATCTGGGGTTTCCATTCAAGGTACAAGTACTGGTCATGCACAATATGCCATTGTTCGTGGCATGGATAAAAGATACAACTACACTTTATTAAACGGAATAAAAGTTCCTAGCCCTGATAACAAAAACCGTTTTGTGCCTATGGATTTATTCCCTTCCGATATGTTGCAAAAATTAGAAGTTATCAAATCGCTTACACCCAATATGGAAGCTGATGCAATTGGTGGTGTGATGAATTTGGTAATGAAAGAAGCACCCGATGAATTTACATTGAAAGCTAACGTGGGTGGAGGTTACAGCGATATTTGGGGCGAACGTGCTTTCTCACAATTTAACCCAAACAACATGAATAAGTTGTCGCCTGTTGAAAGAAATAATTCAAATTATACGCCAGTTTTGGGGGACTTTCCATTAAATGTTTTTGATAATAAGAATGTGGGTACACCAATAAATTCTTTAGCCAATTTTGTGGTGGGAAATCGTTTTTTACATAAGAAATTAGGAGTGTTGGTGGCAGGTAGTTATAACAATTCCAACACCGGAACTAACTCTACTTTTTTTGTTCAAAATTCGCAACCAGCGGTGGGTAATGTGCCTTTGTTTAGTGATTTAGAATTACGACAATATTCTGTGAATCAAAACAGAAAGGGAGCCCACGTGTTGATTGATTATGTATTCAACAAAAAACATAAAATCACTTTAACAGGAACAGGAATTAATTTAGCAGAACAACAAACACGTTATTATGTAGATAGTATTTTGGCTATTCAACGCACAGGCCCTGGACAAGGCAATGTTGAACAGCATTATAGAAACCGTTACACGGTTCAATCGATTGCCAATGCCACATTACGAGGCGAACATCAATTGTTGCCTTTCTTAAAAGCTAATTGGACAATGGCTTATAGTGAAGCACAACAACACACACCCGACATGGAAACTTATTCGACAGCTCATGAAGTAAAATTAGATGCCAATAATAACGAGTACGCTACCCCAACCACTTTGGGCAGTATGGGTCGTACTTGGCAGCATAATTCAGATAAAGATAAAACAGCTAAATTGGATTTAACTGCCAGAAAATTAGTGTTGGGATTTCCTGTTGAAGTGCAAGTGGGTGGGTTAGTTCGCAATAAACAACGCGATAATTTTTATGAAGATTATACGATTAAACCATTTACGACTGGTGGTAATCCACAAACTTTTTCAAGTATTGATAATGCTATTTATAGCACAGTTACAGCTAACTTAGGAACAAACGATGCCAATACTTACAGCAATACTGAAGATATTTGGGCAATATATTGGCAAGCTAAAGTGAATGTAACCAAGCAATTGGAAGTTTTGGCTGGTGCAAGAACTGAAAATACTAAAGAACAATTTACTACAAAAATGCCATTAAGTGAAGATGGCGGTTC
>CAIQHW010000295.1 GCA_903871715.1 uncultured bacterium | reverse complement strand
TTTGCTTTGTGTGTTGTTATTAAAAAGAAGAAATCATCTTGTAACGCCTATGAATACAGCATTTCACAACTTTCAATTCCTAAAGATTTCAATCATTACCTTTGCATCATGAAAAATATTTGGATTGATACGCATGCACATTTATACGAAAAAGAATTTGACAACGATAAAAACGAAATGCTGCAACGTGCTATGGATGCTGGTGTACAGCACATCATCATTCAAAATGTAGATAGCACAACTGTTGATGGTACTTTACTTTTAGAAAAAGAATTTCCTTTGCAATGCTTGCCCACCATGGGTTTGCACCCATGTAGTGTAAAAGAAAATTATTTAGATGAATTGAAAATTGTAGAAGATTGGTGGAGTAAAAGAAGTTTTACAGCAGTTGGCGAATGTGGCTTAGATTATTATTGGGATAAAACTTTTATCAGCCAACAAAAAGATGCGTTTGCCTTTCAAATTGCGCTGGCAAAACAATATAAAAAGCCGATTGTAATTCACAGTCGCAGTTCATTTGATGATGCGGTGGAAATGATAGAACATGCACAGGATGGGCATTTGAACGGTGTATTTCATTGCTTTGGCGAAAATTATGAAGCTGCAAAAAAAGCATTGAACCAAAATTTTTATTTAGGAATTGGCGGAGTGGTTACTTACAAAAATTCGACTTTAAAAGAAGTTTTACCTAAAATTGGGTTGGATAAAATTGTGTTAGAAACCGATGCGCCATACTTGCCGCCAGTACCGCATCGAGGTAAGAGAAATGAAAGCAGTTACATTCCTATCATCGCACAACAAATTGCTGATATCCTACAACTCACTGTGGATGAGGTGTGCAGCGTAACTACTGCTAATGCGAAAAGATTATTTCAATTAGAAAATTAATTTTCAAGAAAAAGAAAACAGGTTACGTCGTTGATGCCGAGGGCAAATTTTACGTAACCTGCTTATACCGTCATAGGTATTTTTAATTGTTGTTGTTTAAGTTTTCCAGTAAATAAAAATTTGTTTTTGTTGTTAATAATTGGTTTTTTTTATAAAAGTGTACTAAGCCTTACGGGGCTTAAAGCATTGCTGTGTATGCCTTACGGGGTATGCCACAAAAAACAGTTACAATTTATTGTCTTACAGGACAACAATTGAATTTCGCCAAAGCCTTACGGGGCTCAAATTTCAGCCGATGCCTTACGGGGCAAGCGGCAAAATGCGATACAATTTTATGTCTTACAGGACATGTAGAGGTCACGCTAAAGCCTTACGGGGCTTGTGATTGGTACGGAAACCTTACGGGGTTTCAAAAATCAGATGCCTTACGGGGCAAGTTTTATTTCGCATCTACATCTTACGGGATGTAGGATGAAATTTAGAGGCTAAAAGTATGCGCCGTAGAAAATTGCCATGCTAAAAACTAACATTACAATGGCAGAATTTAATAACGTTTTTTGACGGAATTGGTCAAGATTTTGGGGTTTGCTAAAAAAGTGTTTCATAAAAGGGTGTTGTTGTTTTGTGTTTAAAATTGGGTTTGTTTGTTGTTTTGTTTAGTTCGTTTTAGTGTTTTTGTTTTTAGTTGTTTTGTTTCCGTTTGATGATGTAAAACTACATCCACCTCAAGCCCAAATAGCTAAGTGTATTTGCGTAAATTGCTAAGAAAAAAACGGAAAATAAAGTTGTTCCAATTTATGTAAGTACACTAAAACAGCAACACAGGAATGTCGTAGAACTCTTTACCATAAAGAACTTCGGTCAAATATAGCGCACTACCAGGCACAGCAAAACTAACCATAGATTTATCTTGCGATGCCATTAATTTTTCCAAATCTTTTAACGAATAAATGCCTCTGCCCACTTTAATCATGGTGCCCACCAAGCCTTTTACCATGCCTCGTAAATAGCGGTCAGCTTTTACGCAAAACACCAAATCATTTTCATTTTGCAAAGTCCATTGCATCAAATCAATGCGGCAATGAGTGGTTTTATTATCAGCATTTCGTTTGCAAAATGCTTCAAAATTGTAGCATGTTTTAAAAAATGCACAAGCCTCGTTCATGGCTTCTACATTGAGTTTGTCATAGGGATACAAATAAACTCGATTAGTGTTAAACGGATTTTTTTGGTAACAAATGTAGTAATGGTATGTGCGCTGAATGGCATCAAATCGGGTATGAAAAGTGGGCGACACTGGGCGCAAATTTTTTACCACAATATCGGGTGGCAACATAAAATTTAACCGCCGCATCATTTGTGTAGGCAATTCTTTTTCGGTATCAAAATGCGCATAAGTTTGCTGAATATGCACACCAGCATCGGTTCGCGAAGCACCCACCAAAATTATTTTGTGTTGAAAAAGCACCGACATATTTTTTTCCAAAACCTCTTGCACACTAATATCATTAGGTTGATTTTGCCAACCATGATAATTTGTGCCATCAAAAGCAATTTCAATGCAGTATCTTTTCAACTTATTTTTTTGAGTTTTGCAAAAATGAAAACTTTGTGAAACTTTATAGCATAAAATCTAACAAAATAAAATGACCGAATCACAAATTGCTTTCGACCGCTTGTTGCAAATCATGGATGAACTCCGTGAAAAATGTCCTTGGGATAAAAAGCAAACCATCCATTCGCTGCGCACTTTAACCATCGAAGAACTTTATGAATTGGGCGATGCCATCATGGATGAAGATTGGCAAAACATCAAAAAAGAATTGGGCGATGTGCTGTTGCACATTGTGTTTTATGCAAAAATCGGCTGCGAAAAAAACAAGTTTAACATCAGCGATGTTATCAATGAATTGTGTGAAAAATTGATTGTGCGCCATCCACATATTTATGCCGATGTGAAAGTGAATGATGAAGAAGATGTGAAAAAAAACTGGGAGCAAATAAAATTGAAAGAGGGCTCAAAATCAGTATTGGCAGGCGTTCCTAAAGGATTGCCTGCAGTGGTTAAAGCGCATCGCATTCAAGAAAAAGCCAAGCAAGTTGGTTTTGAATGGGATACCCGTGAACAAGTGTGGGATAAAATTGAAGAAGAAATTGCCGAGCTAAAAGAAGCTGTTGCCAACAACAATTTGACCGAAATGGAAAACGAAATGGGCGATATAATTTTTAGTTTTATCAACTACGCTCGATTTATTGGTGTGGATGCTGAAACTGCTTTGGAAAGCACCAACCGCAAGTTTATTCATCGTTTTACACAAATGGAAAATGCTGCAAAAACGATGAATAAAAATTTAGCCGAAATGACTTTGCAAGAAATGGATGCAATGTGGAATGAGATAAAAAAGAAGTAGAAATTTCTTTTAAAAACTTTTAGTTTTTCATTTCCGAATATTTTTTCAAATACCAATCCAGCGTTTTTTTCAAACCTGTTTCCAAGTTTATTTTTGCTTCAAAACCTGTGAGTAGCTTCAGTTTTGTGGTGTCTGGACATCTTCGATTTACACTGCCTGATGGTGCTGCTTCAATTTCAAATTCGCAATCGAAATTGGCAATGCGACACAATTTTTCGGCAATATCTTTTATCGAAATTTCTTCATCGCTTTTACCAATGTGTACAATTTCGCCATCGCACTTTTGGCTGTTCATCACTGCTGCTGTGGCTTCTATAGCATCATCAACATAACAAAAAGCACGAGTTTCGCTGCCGCCAAAAATTTTAAATGGATTTTGTTTATCAAAAATTCGTTTGCAAAATTCGGGCAACACATGCTCAAAACCCATTCTGCCTGCATAAATATTGTGATAGCGAATAATGGAGAACGGAATTTTTTTAGTACGCAAATAATTTACGGTCAATAATTCGCCAATCAATTTACTACCGCCATAAGAAAATCTGGGGTTCATCACATCATCAATCGTAAGTGGAATATTTTCCTTCGATGGCATGAAATTTTCGTATTGCCCAAATGATTTTACGGTGCCAGCATACGCTTCGGATGATGATGAAAACAGCAGCTTGCCTGTGTTTGCAGGCGTACACCATTCCAACAAATTCATTAGCGATAAAATATTTACTCTTAAAACTTCTTGTGGTTTTTCGTAAAAATATTTTGTGCCGTTCAACGCTGCCAAATGATAAATGGCATCATAATGATTTTCTAATTGTGCATAATAATCTGTTTTGGTTAAATCGGCTTCTATAAATTTTACATTGGGCTGATTTAAAAAAGTGCTGAACTCGGCATCGTGTCTGCCTCTTGAAAGATTATCCACCACCGTGATTTTATCTTCCGAATTTTTTGCTAAAAATTTTGCCAAATAAAATGCGATAAAACCTGCGCCGCCCGTTACTAAAATATTTTTGCTCATAAATTTATTTCCAGTCTGTATTTTTTCCTTTTATTTTTTTTGAAAATGCTCTTTCTTCGGGTGTTTGTGCTTCGTAAATAAATTTTGCAGTTTGAAAAATCCAGCTGAAACGCTCTTCCAAGCTCCATTTGGCGTATTCTGCAATTTGCTCATCAGTTACGTGATAATGAAATCCAACATTTGCATTTTCTAATTTTGGTTGAATTTTATTTTCCATTTTGTTTTAATTTTGAAAGCAACAAAACATCTTCTTTGTCTTGCGCTCGGTTTGAATATTCTTTCATCAAAATCAAATCATCCATCGAAATTAAATGGATAGGCACTTCATTCACTTTTCTAATTTCTTTTCTGTTCCAAATTTCATCAAAATTAAATGGCGTATCCACCAACACATCCACCGTTGCAAAATTCATTTGTGTGCTGAAATAAGAATACGCAATCAAGTTTTTTGTTTTAATCAACTCATCTCTTTTTTCTTTTTTCGCTAATTGAATTATCGGTAATGGAATTCTACTTTCAAAATTTAATTGCGAAATCTGCTTATTAAATTCTCTCAAATTATTTTCATCAAAATCTACCAACACATCAATATCGGCGGTCATTCGGGGGATTCCAAAAATATTAACAGCCAAGCCGCCGCAAAGTAAATATCTCACGTTGCCTTCATTTAGTTGTTGAAATATTTTGTAAAAATCTTCCACTATTTTTTAAAATCTTTTTTGTTGAAAATAATTTTATCGGTGCCGCTTACGTTCCAATAATCTACAAACCAACAATCATCTTTTGCATCTGCAATTATTTGTGCAATATTCATTTTGAACGCCGTGTGATTCAAGGCAATAAAAATTACATCGCTTTCTTTCAACGTATCTTGTAAGGATTCATTTTCAAACAACCCATCCAACTTGCCCGTAATGTTGGGTTCATGAATCATCAGTTTTTTAGGCACTTCGCGGCTGATGTAACGAATCATTTTGGGCACTAAACTATCTCTTGTATCATCCGTATCATTTTTAAAAGAATAGCCCAACACCCCAATTGTTTTGCCATAAATGGTGGTTTGCAACATTAGTTTCTCCACCAAAAATCGAGGAATGTATTCGTTCACTTTCCAAGCATTCAATAACAAATCGCTGTAAGGATTGGTTTCGTTAATCATGCCAAAGTCTTTGCGCAAGCAGGTTCCAGCGGTAAAGCCTGGTGAAGAAATTTGCCCACGAGGATAATCGTGATTTGCCATGCGTAAAATTTCATACACATTTACGTGATAATTTTCGGCAATAATTGCAAACTGATTGCTGATAGAAAAATTGATGTAGCGATAAATATTGTTGAACAGTTTTACCAATTCGGCACTGGTATAATCGGTATGAAAAATCTTTTTTGCTAAATTTGAAAACACAGCTTCAGCTTTTTTACCGCTCTGCAAGTCATTGCTGCCAATTATTTGTGGCAATGTTTCTAGTTCTTCCAACGCTTTTCCTTCGGCAATTCGTTCAGGACAAAAACTTAAAAAAATATCGCTACCAATTTTAAATCCTGTTTTTAATTCTAAAAAATGATGCACATACCAAGTTGTTTTTGGTGCTACAGTACTGCGCAAAATTAAATTGTGTCCTTTTTGAATAAATGGTGCAATGCCCGTTAACACAGCGTTTAACTGTGTTAAATCAGTTTCGATATGCGCCAACAAAGGTGTGCCTACGGTGATAATGATGTTTTCTACTTCCTTGATTTTGCTCATATCGGAAGTAGCGGTGAAGTTGATTTTGGTCATTAATTCATCATAACCAGTTTCTTTAAACGGCATTTTTTTGTTGTTCACTAATTCAATCACTTGTTCGTTGATATCGAAACCAATTGTTTTTACGCCATTTTTAGTAAGGCTTAAACCCAATGGTAGCCCTACTCTGCCGATGCCAATAATGCCAACTTGATAATTCATCTTTAATTAATTATTTGAAAAGTGTGCGAAGTTAAAAAGATTGTGGCGAAGAATTTTATTTTGTTGAAATGAGCCACAACCCAGCATAGGTAAGCATGCCATTTAAAATCAACAATTCTAACCCGATTTGATAATTGCCCAATAAATGATGTTGCTTTTGAAATTCGTTGAAGGCATAACAAACTAAAGGTGCTGCCAAACACACTATCCAACTGTATTTGTCGGTTAATTTTCTTTTGGTAAATAAACCGAAAGCAAACAAACCGAGCAGCGGACCATAAGTGTAGCTGGCTATTAATAATAATAAATCGATAATCGCTTTTTGATTAAGCCAT
>CAIQHW010000294.1 GCA_903871715.1 uncultured bacterium | reverse complement strand
TATTGTTTCTACTGCAAAATAATTTATTTTTCTAATTTTCCCTTCAATTTTGATTATCTTTTCTTCTTCTTTTGCCTTAATTGAGCTATTTGCTTTTTGTGCTAAGACCTTCTTTTCTTCAGCCACACTACTCATCATTATCTTGATATCGTTTGTAATTTTCTTTATTCTTTTAGCTACGAAATTCATTAGCTTTCTATGAGGCTTACCAACTTTCTCAAGATATTTTTCTTTATCATCCTTACAACGAAATTTTCTGCTTTGTTGAGCTTTAAATCTGAGTTTTTTAATTTTGTTTATAGTTGAAATTGACTGCCTATACCCAGTCAAAGAATATATTTCTGCCATCTTGCTAGCTTCCATAATAGCCCCCACCACGCCATCCTCTAATAAGCCTATATCTGTTGGATATTCCACTTTTGTCTTCATGACAAATGAATCTCCCTTCACTTTTAATTCTTTTGTTTGCTTCTCTGTAAATTGCTTATGACCCAGCTTTACAATCACATTGTTTATTTTATCCATTATTTCGTTTGTTATCAGGCGTGTATTATTTTTAATAGTTTGAAGATCATATTGCTCATCAAATGTCATAAATGAAAATCCTAAAAATGCCCTTACTTCTCTATGCGAATTTGCATAATCTCTAAGTCTCCAAAAATCTACATTTGCTCCCAATCTAACTGCAGCCAAAACAAATATATTCCAAATATCCATGCCTTTTCTGCCTACCTTTTTATCTATGTTTGGCAATACTTCTTTTGTTAAAATTTGCATCACCTCTTCTCTTGCCTCTTCATCATTATGTAGCGTTTGCAAGCCTAGCAATATTCTCGGAACATCATCTTGACTTTTTTTATCTAATTTAATTTCTGATATAGTTATCTCTCCTAGTTTTCCTTGAGGATTTTTATAAAATCTCATTCTAATTTTGCTAAATTATTTTAACTATTTTACCCCAGATTTTATCATTAGTTTAGTTTTTATAGGATAAATTTTCACTGAGTTTTGTTCGAGTTTTTATGACTTTGCACCTCCATGAGGCTTAAATTCATTTGTATTTTTTAGAAGTCGTTATTATTCTGAAATCTTCGTTTCTCTTTCTCTCCTCTAGCCACCTATTTGCGCTTATTATAGAGTTTTTATCCAAGCACTAATTATTTTCAGTTAATTTTTTCATTGCTTCTAAATCTTTTTTCATACCCTCATCTGTACTCGTACTACCTTTACTTACTGTTTTTGTAATTATTTGCGGCTTTGGTTTATCAAATTCTTCCTCTATCCATGACTTCTCTGTATTCTGAGGAGGAATGTTGTTTCCCTCTGCAGACGAACTTGATTGTTGTGATTTAATTTTATTTGTGGATTCTACAAATTCTTCGTTTATTGCACTTACTTCTTTAGAACTACCTGCTGTATTTGATTGCGCAATCCCACTCTCCTGCCTCATAGTTTGCGGTAGTTGTTTGTCATTAGTAGTATCACCTATATTACTAGTAATATTAGTTACTAACG
>CAIQHW010000293.1 GCA_903871715.1 uncultured bacterium | reverse complement strand
AATTAAATTTTTCATTTTTTATTTGATTTTGTATTATTTTAAGCTACGAATTTAAGCTAAAAATTTAAGCTAGTTTAGAAAAATTAAAAACTGCTCTGAATACTGATTTTATTTAGAATGGTTGAAAATATTTTTTGTTTCACAATGTTAATGTAAATGTATTTTTGTAGCATCTTTATCTTTTGCATTTTTTAAAAACAATCCCCATTTTATGAGCTACACACGACTTTTCGACATACTTCCCCATCAACAACAATTTCATCCACAAGATGATTGCTTTGTTGCAAAAGAAAATGGCACATGGCGCAAATACAGCACTGCCGATACTTTGCAGCAGATTGAAAAATTAGCTGTAGGCTTGATGGTGAATTTGGAATTGAAAAATTTTCCAACAGCTGAACAAAAAATGAAAGTTGCCATCATCAGCAATAATCGCCCTGAATGGAATTTTGCAGATAATGCTTTATTAAAATTAGGTGTGGTAAATGTGCCGATTTATCCAACCATTACGGATGAAGAAATGGAATTTATTTTCAACGATGCGCAAATTGTTTACGCTTTTGTGAGCGATGATAAACTGGCTGCAAAAGTGAAAGGCATTCAGGCAAAAGTTCCTTCACTAAAAGAAATTTTTACTTTCAATAAAGTGGATGGATTCCGCCACTGGACTGAATTGCAAGTTGAGCCAACTGCTGAACAAATTCAATCGTTAAAAAAAATTAGCGATGAGATTGAGCCTAAAGATTTAGCAACCATTATTTACACTAGTGGCACAACAGGCAAACCGAAAGGTGTGATGTTGAGTCATAGAAACATTGTGGCAAACATCGAATCGTGTGTGCCCATTTTATTGAAACCATTAAGTGATAAAGACACCGCATTGAGTTTTCTTCCGCTTTGTCACATATTCGAGCGGATGGTTTCTTATTTGCTGATGACCGAAGGTGTGAGTATTTATTATGCGGAAAGTATGGATACGATTGCCGATAATTTGAAAGAAATTTCGCCACAAGTGTTCACAACTGTTCCAAGATTATTGGAAAAAGTATATGACCGAATAATGGCTGTGGGAGCTGAACAGACAGGCATGAAGAAAAAAATATTCGATTGGGCAGTTGATTTAGGATTGCGTTATGACCATGATGGAAAAAATGGTTGGTGGTATTTGATGCAGCTGAAAGTGGCTGACAGACTGGTTTTCAGCAAATGGAGAGCCGCATTGGGCAATAGTGTGAAAATAATTGTATCGGGTGGAGCAGCCTTGCAACCTCGATTGGCAAGGATTTTCACGGCTGCAGGTGTGCCTGTGTTAGAAGGTTATGGCTTGAGTGAAACATCACCAGTGATTGCAGTGAATCGCCCAGAGCCTTACGGCGCTTGCTTTACAACCGTTGGGCCAATTGTAGATGGTGTGCAATTAAAATTTGCTGATGATGGAGAAATTTGTGTAAAGGGCGAAAATATCATGATGGGTTATTATAAACAACCTGAAAAAACGGCTGAAACTATTGATGCAGAAGGATTTTTTCATACTGGTGATATTGGTACTTTAGTTGAAAATAAATTTCTGAAAATTACCGACAGAAAAAAAGAACTCTTCAAAACCAGTGGTGGCAAGTATGTTGCACCTCAACCGTTAGAAAACAAATTGAAAGAATCGGTTTACATCGAGCAAGTGATGGTGATTGGTGAAGGTGAAAAATTTGTTGGCGCATTGATTATTCCAAATTTTGTGGAACTAAAAAAATGGTGCATTGCCAATAACATTGATGCAAAAACCAATGAAATAATTTGTCAGAATAAAGCTGTGCAAGCCATGTACAGAAAAGTGATTGACGATATGAATGTGAATTTCAATCATGTAGAACAAGTGAAAAAATTCAGATT
>CAIQHW010000292.1 GCA_903871715.1 uncultured bacterium | reverse complement strand
TTGGGTAAATGATTCGTTTACCATTTTTAAACGAAATAAATTGACTGGTCATTACGATTCTATTGCCATTACTACCGACCAAACTTATACCGATTGGCATTTAATTAACGATTCCACTTACTGTTATTATGTTCGTAGTCGAGGGCATTTTACATCGCCACACATTCTTGAAAACAATTTTAACAATTCTGAAAAAGTTTGTGTAGTGCCAATAGATACTACGCCGCCGTGTGCCACACAATTAATCATTCACAACGATTGTGAAAATAATTCGACACCAAGTTCTTCAGATAATATTGTGAATCACTTGTCGTGGCTCAATCCTGATGTGCAATGCAACATTACTGATGTGGCTAAATACTACATTTATTATGCACCCACCGATTCCTTAATCGAACATAAAATTGATAGCGTAACGCCAGCCACTAACATCACTTACAATCATTCCTATAATGGCTCTGTGGCAGGCTGCTACTACATTACATCAGTTGATTCGGCGGGCAATGAAAGCAAACCCAGCAATGTGGTGTGCATGGATAATTGCCCCGTGTATGTGTTGCCAAATACGTTTACACCCAATGGCGATGGGCATAACGATTTGTATCATCCATTCTTACCCTACCGTTTTGTTGACCATGTGGATATGAAAATTTTCGACCGATGGGGCGCACAAGTTTTCGCCACAAGCGATGCCATGATTAATTGGGATGGAACAGACCAAAACAGCCACAAAGCCGTTGGCACAGGCACTTTCTACTATGTGTGTTATGTGTATGAATTGAGAGTGAGTGGCATTGTGAAAACTAAAAAACCACTCGAAGGATTTATTGAATTGATAAAATAAATAGCCCGATTTTCTAAAATTATTTTCCTTGAAAATTCGGAATTCGTTTTTCCACAAAAGCATTCATGCCTTCTTTTTGGTCATCACTTGCAAAAAGTAAGTAAAAGTTTTTTCGTTCAAAAACCAAGCCTTCATCTAATGTTGAATTAAAAGCATTCAATACACTTTCTTTTGCCAAACGCACAGCTATCGGCGATTGTAAGGTAATTTCCTTTGCCAATTTTACTGCTTCGTTTAAATATAATTCCACGGGCACTACTTTATTTATCAAACCATTTTGCAATGCTTCTTGTGCCGAAATAAATTTTCCAGTCAACACCATTTCCATTGCCAATGCTTTGCCCACAGCTTTGGTTAATCGCTGTGTGCCGCCAGCACCAGGCATTACACCAATTTTAATTTCGGGCTGACCAAATTTTGCTGTTTCGCTTGCTACAATCATATCGCAAGTCATACATAGTTCACAACCGCCGCCCAGCGCAAAGCCACTCACCGCAGCAATGATAGGTTTCTTTGTTTTTTTGATACCATCCCAAGTGCTGAATTGGTCAATGTTTAGCATGTCAATAGCTGATTTGCCAGCCATTTGTTTGATATCTGCACCAGCAGCAAATGCTTTTTCATTTCCAGTGATAATGATGCAACGAACGCTATCATCATTATCTAAAATTTTCAAAGCATCTCTCAATTCGCCCATCAGTTGCAGGTTGAGTGCATTTAATTCTTTTGGGCGATTGAATTGAATCAATGCAATGTATGTGTCAAATTGTGGTGTAACGATTATAAATTCGGGGTTCATGAAAAATATTTTTTGGTAAAAGTAAAATGTTTAATCGTAAAAAAAATAGACTCGAAAAATCATTCGCATATTTGCGAACAAATTTTTGCTTTGAATTTCGCCCAAGTCATATTGCCCCTTGCTTTAAAAGAGCTGACCTATTCTATTCCAAAAGAATTTGCTGATAAAATAAAAATTGGTAGTCGGGTGGAAGTGCAATTGGGCAGGCGAAAAATGTATTCAGCAATTGTTGCCGAAATTCATCAACGTGAGCCATTGGCGTTTAAAGCCAAGCCGATTACGAATGTGTTGGATGAAGAACCGATTGTAACTGAAACTCAAATTCATTTTTGGCGATGGATTGCCGATTATTATTTGTGCAGCACTGGCGATGTGTTGATGGCGGCTTTGCCATCAGGATTGAAATTGCAAAGTGAAACAAAAATAAAATTGCATCCCGATTTCAATCATGATTTTTCGGATTTGGAAAATGAAGAATTTACGATTGCCGAAGCTTTGAGTAACAAGCAGGAATTGAGTTTGGAAGACATCACACTCATTTTGAAAAATGCCAGCGACCACAAAAAAATTACACAAGCAGCAGTTTTTGTGATGTTGGAAAAAATGTTGTACAAAAAAATTGTATGGCTCGAAGAAGAATTGATAGAGAAATACAAACCAAAGTTGGAAACATTTGTTGCTTTGCATCACAAATTAAATAACAACGAACCACAGCAACGACAGGTGTTTGAAGCCTTGGAAAAAAAGGCAGAAAAGCAATTGAACTTGCTGATGTTCTATTTCAAACTCTCAAAAAAAGATGAAGAAGTTTTTGAAAACGAAGAATTAATTTGGGTAAAAAAATCGGAATTAATAAAAACAGCAAACAGCAATGATGCTATTTTAAATGCGCTTTGCGAAAAAGAAATTTTACAAACGCAAAAATTTGAAGTCAGCCGATTGCACTTCAAAAGCGGCAGCGACAATACTTTCACGTTTTCAGCAGCGCAACAAAAAGCGTTGGAATTAATCGAAACAAAATTTAAAGAAAAAGATGTGGTGCTGTTGCATGGTGAAACTGGCAGCGGCAAAACCTTGCTATATGCCGATTTGATAAAGAAAACAATTGCACAAGGCAAACAGGTTTTGTTTATGTTGCCTGAAATTGCACTCACCGAACATTTGATAAAACGCCTGCAAAACTGGTTGGGCGAAGAGATTGCGGTGTATCATAGCAGATATAATAATCATCAACGAGTGGAGATTTGGAATGCGATGTTGCAACAAAAATATAAAGTTGTAGTAGGTGCTCGTTCTGCTCTGTTCCTGCCTTTCAGCAATTTGGGTTTGGTAATTTGTGATGAAGAGCATGATGTTTCCTACAAACAATTAGATGGCGAACCGCATTATCATGCACGAGATGGTGCGATTTATTTAGCAGCCATGTTTAAGGCTAAAACCCTTTTGGGAAGTGCAACACCGGCTTTAGAAACTTGGCAAAATGCACATCAGAATAAATATGGTTTGGTGCAATTGGCAGAAAGATTTGGCAACATGCCTTTGCCAAAAATTGAGTTGATTGATTTACGAGAAAACAACAGAATGAAAACCATGAAGGGAAATTTCTCATGGAAACTGTTGAGTGAAATTGAAGAAACGATTGCTCGAAAAGAACAAGTGTTGTTGTTCCAAAACCGCCGTGGATACTCACCTTCACTATATTGCGGTGTATGCGGTTGGATACCAGAATGTACTAATTGTTCAGTAAAATTGACTTACCACAAATACTCCGATTCATTGAGTTGCCACTATTGTGGCTTCACAAGAAGAGTGGTGCAAAGCTGCCCCAGTTGCGGCGAAACAGCGATGAAGGTGCAAGGATTTGGTACAGAAAAAATAGAAGATGAATTGAAAATTTTGTTACCGAAAATTCGTGTGGCACGAATGGATGCTGACACTATGCGCTCGAAAGACAGCCACAGCAAGGTGTTGGGCAAATTTGAAAAAGGTGAAATTGATGTGTTGATTGGAACACAAATGATTACCAAAGGATTGGATTTTGACAACATTAGTTTGGTAGGTGTGTTGAGCGCCGATAATTTATTAGGCTTCCCCGATTTTAGAGTGAATGAAAGAGCGTATCAAATTTTGCATCAAGTCGCTGGAAGAAGCGGCAGAAAAAATAATGCTGGCAAAGTGATGATTCAGGCATTAAATGTGAATCACCCAGTGTTGCAATGGTTTTTGAAAAATAACTTAGCTGGATTTTATGATTACGAATTGCAATTCCGTCAAAACCTTTTGTATCCGCCATTTACACGATTAATTCACATTGAAATAAAGCACAAGCAGGTTCAAAAAGCAGAAGCCGCAGCCAATTGGCTGCACGAAAAATTGTTGCCTTCATTAGGAAAACAATTACTCGGACCTGGCACACCAGGCATTGAAAAAATGAAAAATCTTTATCGCAGAGAATTGTTGATTAAGCTTTCAAAACACACTGATATTTTGAAGGAAACAAAAGCACTGATTCGACAATATTTGTTTGAACTTACTTCTGTAAAGGCTTTCGGGCAGGTGCTGACAGATGTAGATGTGGATGTGTTTTGAGCTAATTAATTTATTTTCGGTAAATTGAAATTCATTTTGTGAGCAGCACTTTTGGGCAATACAGCCACCGTGTGGCGTACAATGCATAATAGTTTTTCGGTTTCATCTACAATTTTGATTTCCCAAATCTGTGTGCTTTGTCCTAAATGAATGGGTTTTGCAATGCCAAAAACAAAACCATCGCTTTTGCTACGAATGTGGTTGGCATTAATTTCTAAACCCACAGCGTAAAAATTATTTTGATCAACACAAAAATTAGCAGCCAAGCTGCCAATACTTTCGGCTAATGTAACATTTGCGCCACCATGCAACAAGCCAGCAGACTGCTTTGTACGATGGTCAACAGGCATTTTTGCTTTTAAAAAATCATTGCCTACTTCAATACATTCGATTCCTAAAAAGCCAATCATATTGCCTTTGATAAATAAATCATTCACTGTTTTTTCATCAAATTTATATTTCCAAATCATGTTCTTTTGAAAGATTTTTTTTGAGCAAGTTAGTGTTGAAAAATTATTTGCAGCAATGAATTTT
>CAIQHW010000291.1 GCA_903871715.1 uncultured bacterium | reverse complement strand
TGCCATCACCAAAATTCCAACTGTAAGAAGATGCGCCAACGCTGGTGTTGGTAAATGTAACCATCAATCCACCCGAAGTTGTAAATGCAGCAAGCGGTCTTAGATTAACCACTAAATTAATAGTACCTGTGTCTTTGCCGCAAGCACTGGTTGCAATTACTGTGTAGGTTGCATTGGTAGTTGGGTTCATTAAGGTATCAATGCGGTATGTGTTGCCATCGCTCCAAACATAAGTCCAAGGATTATTACCACCTCCAGGAATTGCATTTAAACGAATTGGTAACCCGGCACAAACAGTATCAGAAGGTAATGCTGTATTGCCTGCAATAGGATAAACTGTTGGATTTAAAACTGGTTTTGCTCCAATATTAATGGTTGTTGTAACTGTATCATTACATCCAGTTAATGTTCCAATTACCGTATAAGTAGCAGTATTACCACCAAATCCACCACCAAAAGTTGGTGAAGCCGTTACTGTTGAACCTGCAGTGGCAGCCAAATTTCCATTAGCACTTGAAGTCCAACTAAATGATGTAGCAGTGCCCGATGCTACTAATGATACTGGCGAACCGCCTGTGCAAAAAGTAGTGGATGAAGGTGTAACCGTTACTGTTGGTTTTGGTTGAGTGCTTACTACCACTGAATCTACAGGTGTGGTGTACGATTGTGATGAAGCATTACAAGTAACAATGCATTGGTAGTACATGGTTGAAGTTAATACACCAGTATTAGCTGTTGGTAAGTTGTTGCCAAAAGAAGTCCAACCCGAAGTACCAGTGGTAGATGATTGCCAGTTATATGAAATGCCCGAAGCAGTTATGATAGTATTGGATAAACTTAAATTGGATGAACCTGTTGTTCCTCCACAAAATTTATTCATACTGTTTACAATATTACCGCTATTAGGTGTACCTGCACATGCAGGTGGATAGGCAGTCCAATTTACATCATCTAAATAAATTCTTCTTCTATTAACTGGATCAGCAATGCCCTGAAAAATTATGTAGTTGATGGTGCTATTAAACGAGGTAGGGTAATAAAAAGTAAATTGATTCCAAGCATTGCCCGAAGCGTCATATCTACCTATTGCCCCAATTCGAGTTGCTCCTAATAATGTGTCGGATGTATTCATCCATACAATTACAGAATCTAATGATGCCATAACGTTTGTATCTCGAAACATCCAAAAGCTCATGCTTGCTGTATTTGAACCAATGCCACTTAAATCAAAAGATGGGGTAATTAAATTTTGAGTTAGTACTGTGCTTCCACCACCAGCTTTACGAAAGCTTGCATCACCTGCTCCACTGTGAGGTGCAACAATAGCGCCCTGTCCATTGTTACGCGACCATAGTTGTCCAAATCCGCCAATTGTTGTTTTTACTTCCCAGCCAGTTGGAGGAAATGTAGTGCCATCAAAGCTTTCTGATAAGGTAATACCTTGAGCAAAAACGCTTGTGCCAAAGGCAACGGCAGCCAAAAGCAAACTAAATGCTTTTAAGAAGTGTAAAGATTTTTTGTTCATAAATTTTGTTTAGTTGATTGAGTTAAAAAATTATTTTTCAAAATGAAAGGATTGCAAAGAAACAATTTCTTAACTAAAAAGCAAATTTTATTTTAGAATATTTTTGTCATTATACTGATTAAAAAAGCACAGGAAATAGTTACCAAATTGTTGTTTTTTTACTTACTTTCGTGCCTCGAAAAAAACGAAGCAAAAGCATTGCACCAATAATGCTTTAGCCGTTTTAATCAATCACAAAATCAAAAACAATTTTTATTAAAATGGATGAATTAAACGAAGTGAAACCACCCAACGATTATAGTGCCGATAGTATTCAGGTATTGGAAGGTTTAGAAGCCGTGCGCAAACGCCCTGCCATGTATATTGGCGATGTGGGTTTTAAAGGCTTGCACCATTTGGTGTATGAAGTAGTAGATAACTCTATTGATGAAGCCTTGGCTGGCTATTGCAAAAATATTGTGGTAAAAATTCATGAGGGTAATTCGATTTCGGTAAGTGATGATGGACGAGGCATCCCCACTGATTTGCATAAAAAAGAAAATCGCTCGGCGTTGGAGGTGGTGATGACGGTGTTGCATGCTGGCGGTAAGTTTGATAAAGACAGCTACAAAGTATCGGGTGGATTGCATGGTGTGGGTGTAAGTTGTGTAAACGCGTTATCAACCGATTTAAAAGTAACGGTAAAAACAAAGGGTAAAATTTTTCAGCAAGAATATAAATGTGGCAAGCCTAGTTATCCTGTAAAAGAAATTGGTGTAAGCAATGAAACAGGCACTACGGTGTGGTTTCAGCCCGACACTTCTATTTTTATTGTTTCAGAATATAAATATGAAACATTGGAAAGCCGCATGAGAGAACTTTCGTTCTTGAATAAAGGGATTAGCATTACCTTGATTGACGAACGTGAAAAAGATGCTGAAGGCAATTTTATATCTGAAACATTTTTGAGCCAAGGTGGCTTAAAAGAGTTTGTGCAATTTGTTGATGGTAGCCGTATTGCGTTGATTCCCGAACCTATTTGCGCCGAAACCACTCGTGATAATATTGTGGTAGAGATTGCGATGCAATACAACGATTCGTACAGCGAAAATATTTGCAGCTATGTTAACAACATCAACACCATCGAAGGTGGAACCCATGTGGCTGGCTTGCGCCGAGCTTTAACCCGAAGTTTTAAATCTTACGCCGATAAAAATAAATTGTTTGAGAAAGTAAGCTTTGAAATTGCTGGCGATGATTTTCGCGAAGGTTTAACCACTGTTATTTCGGTAAAAGTACCCGAACCACAATTTGAAGGACAAACCAAAACCAAATTGGGCAACAACGAAGTGTTAGGCATTGTGGACCAATGTGTGGGCGAAATGTTAAACAACTATTTAGAAGAGCATCCAAAAGAAGCAAGAATCATTGTTCAAAAAGTAATTTTAGCAGCCACCGCCCGTCATGCAGCTCGTAAAGCCCGTGAAATGGTGCAACGCAAAAGTGTGATTGGTAGTGGTTTGCCAGGTAAATTGGCAGATTGCCAAGATAGCGACCCAACTGTTTCAGAAATATTTTTGGTCGAAGGAGATTCGGCTGGTGGCACAGCCAAACAAGGCAGAAACCGTAAGTATCAAGCTATTCTACCGCTTCGTGGTAAAATTTTGAATGTAGAAAAAGCAATGGAACACAAAATTTATGACAATGAAGAAATCAAAAACATGTTTACCGCTTTGGGTGTAAGTATTGGCACCACGGAAGACAACAAGGCTTTAAACTTAGATAAATTGCGCTACCACAAAATTGTAATCATGACTGATGCCGATGTGGATGGTAGCCACATTTCCACCTTAATTCTTACTTTCTTTTTCCGCTACATGAAATTGTTGGTAGAACGTGGTTATGTGTATATCGCTACGCCACCATTGTATTTAGTAAAAAAAGGAAAAGAGTTTCAATATGCTTGGAATGATGTGGATAGAAAAGAAGCAGTGGAAAGAATTGGCAATGGCAAAGATGATTCGGTAAATATTCAACGCTATAAAGGTTTGGGTGAAATGAATGCCGAACAATTGTGGGAAACTACGATGAATCCTGAAACCAGAACTTTGCGCCAAGTAACCATCGAATCAGCCGCCGAAGCCGATAGAATTTTTAGTATGTTGATGGGCGATGAAGTGCCGCCACGAAGGGCTTTCATCGAATCGCATGCAAAGTATGCGAAGATTGACGTGTAAACAACTATTCTAAAATTTGGCGAACCATAAAAGTTCGCCAAATTTATTTTATGCCATACCACAAAAAAAATTCCGAACTTTGTGCCCATCATTTATCATTCAAAATCATCAACGTATGTTTAATCTCAACTCACTTTATTTAGCATTAATAGGCATCTTGGGCGGCTTGTTAAGCGGCTTGCTAGGCATTGGTGGTGCTATTATTATTATTCCTGCATTAGTTATTCTTTTAGGCTTTTCGCAAGAAACTGCACAAGGCACTACGCTGGTGATGATGGTATTGCCCGTAGGTGCATTAGCAGCTTATCAATACTATCAAAAAGGGTTTGTAGATATGAAAGCTGCTTTAATAATGGCTGCATTCTTTTTTATAGGGGGTTATTTTGGGGCAAAATTTGCTACACAAATACCTCAAGAAATTTTGAAAAAAACCTTTGCTGTAATTATGGTGGGCATTGCTATAAAAATTTGGTTTCAGAAATAAAATTCTTAAAACAACAACAGTATCGATTTTGACCAACCATTTTAGTACTGCTCACTTTCATTCGGAAAATCTTTTTTCTTCACATCTTTGGCATAATTGGAAATAGCACCTTTTATGTCGTCATACAAATTTAAATAGCGGCGCAAAAACCTTGGGCTAAACCCTTGATTGATGCCCAACATATCGTGTAGTACCAGCACTTGCCCATCTACATATTTTCCTGCACCAATGCCAATAACAGGAATTTTTAATTGGCTGCTCACTTGCTTTGCCAATGCTGCTGGAATTTTTTCTAACACAATCGAAAAACAACCTAATTCTTCCAACAGCAAAGCATCCTCCATCAATTTTTTAGCTTCATCATCTTCAGTAGCTCTCACCGTATATGTGCCAAATTTATTGATAGACTGCGGCGTTAAACCCAAATGCCCCATCACAGGCACACCTGCAGATAAAATGCGAATGATAGATTCTTTTACTTCCAATCCACCTTCTAATTTCACAGCATGTGCGCCACTTTCTTTCATGATGCGAATGCTGCTGCTTAATGCTTCTTTCGAATTGCCTTGATAAGAACCAAAAGGCAAATCAACCACCACCAAAGCCCGTTTGATGGCTCTCATCACCGAGCTGGCGTGATAAATCATTTGGTCTAAAGTAATGGGCAAAGTAGTATCATGCCCAGCCATTACATTACTGGCTGAATCGCCTACCAATATCACATCAATGCCAGCATCATCTACAATTTTTGCCAATGAAAAATCATAAGCGGTAAGCATACTAATTTTTTCGCCTTGCTCTTTCATTGCTTGCAAAACGTGTGTAGTAACCTTGTTCACGTTTTTTCTTCGTGCTGTACTCATACAAAAATGTTTGTGGAAAGTTAGGAATATTTTTTAGAAAATTATTTCAGCGCATTTTGAATATCGGCAATAATATCATCGGCATGTTCCAAGCCTACACTCATTCTTATCAAACCATCGGTAATTCCATATTTCATGCGCTCCTTAGCATCAATATTGGTATGTGTCATTGAAGCAGGATGCGACACCAAAGTATCCACAGTGCCTAAAGACACTGCTTTTACACACAATTGCAATTGGTTAATAAATTTTTGCCCAGAAGCTAACCCTCCTTTTAAATCAAAAGCCAACATGCCACCAAAATTGCGCATTTGCATTTTTGCCAATTGATGATAAGGATGTTCCTCAAAACCCAACCAACTCACATTTGCTATTGCAGAATTGGTCTTTAAATATTTTGCCACTTTTGCAGCATTGTCGCAATGCCGCTCCATGCGCAAAGGCAGTGTTTTCAATCCATTCATCACCAACCAAGCATCAAACGGACTGCTGTTGGCGCCCATTAAGCGATATGTTTTTTTGAAAATGGTGTTCATAAATTCTTCGTCTTTTCCAACCACCACACCGCCGATGGTGGTGCCATGTCCATTTAAATATTTAGTAACCGAATGCATCACAAAATCAGCACCAAAAGAAAATGGTTGCTGCAAAATGGGTGTAGCAAAAGTATTATCTACACTTACTTTCACCGAATATTTTTTTGCCAATTCACAAACTGCTTTTATATCCACACACTTTAATGTAGGATTGGCAGGCGTTTCCAAATGTATCAGCCCGATTGTTTTATCATTTTTCAAAACCTTTTCTACTTTATCTAAATCATCAAAATCAATGATGATAGCTTCTAAACCTATGTTAGGTAAGCGATTGAACCATTCCTCTGTGCCACCGTAAAGCGAAAAATGCGACAACACTTTTTGTCCACTTTTCAAATTGCTCATGGCAATTAACCCGAGTGCACTCATGCCCGAAGCAGTTAAAAAAGCAGTTAAATTTAGGTTCAAATTAAATCCTTCTAATGCTGCAATTTTTTCGCAAACAGGCTCTGTGGTTGGGTTTTCAAAGCGACTATATACAAAACCTTTTTGTTTGTTTTGCAAAATAGCTGCACCTTCTTCGGCACTATCAAACGTGTAAGTTGATGTAGGATAAATAGGAAGCACATGGCTGTGGTGGCTGTATTCGCCAGCTTTAACGCAAACGCTTTCAATATGTAGTGGTTTCAAAATTTTATTTTTAGAGAAGAAAATATTTTTCAAAAATTTGCTCTATTGCGCACTGTGCATGGCTTCGGCATAAGTGGGCACATCATGATAATGCCATTTGCCCATCACCGTTCCTTTCTTAACCAGCATCAAGCCTGGGTTACAACGCACCATCGTTTTTACAAATTTATCATCACCAGCGTAATAAAATGGAAATGCAGTTTGCATTTCATGGCGAAATGATTCGGTTTCTTTGTATTCGGAATGCGTAATGCCAATTACTGGAACATGTTGTGCATCGCAGGTTTTCACCAAGTCGTTAATTTTTGCCCAACATTTTTTATCCGTATTTTCAACATCATACACCACAATCCAAAAACAATAATCGGGCATTTTCAACAAACTATCTTGCACCGAATTTCCATTCATGTCGTTGATAATAAAGTCGTGAATCGCAGGTTTGTCGCCTTCTACAATCACTTTATCCTTTCGGTCTTTATAATCATAATCCTGAAATTTTTTCGCATAATCGGTTGATGACAATTCTTCAATTGCATGTGTTTTTTTATTTTCACAAATCAACACAGTTACAATGCTATCTCGTTTTGCGCCTTCTTTCAATTTCATTTGCTCCGAAATATTATTGCCTTTTTTGTAAGCCAACATATCAATGATAGGCAAATGATTGTAAGCCCACACGGGCACAAAAAATGAAAATGCAATCAATAATACTAAAATAAAATTGTTCCAACGCCCAGCCAGCAAAGGTTTGATGCTATCTCTGCCTAACAACAACACAATTGTTAAAACTAAAAGTGCCACATCTTTATAAAATGAAGTGAGCGGTTTTAAATGAATAAAGTCGCCAAAGCAGCCACAGTCGGTTACTTTGCCCGTGATGGCAGAATATCCAGTGAGCCAAGTGAAGAAAATAATTAAGCCAGTTAAAAACAAAGTGGTGATGCGACTAAAAGCACCAACCAGCAAAGCAAAGCCCAAAGCGACTTCCATGCCACAAAACAAAATCGAAAGATAATCTGTGAAGCTGTTTAAAAACTGCACATGGAAAACCGTAAAATATTCTTGCAGCTTGTAAGCCGTGCCCATCGGGTCGTTGGCTTTAATTAATCCGCTAAAAACAAAAAGTACGCCTACAATAATTCGGCAAAAGTTGATGATGTATTTCATAATAATTTTGATTTTTAAATGTTTGTTTTGGCTTCTTCTAAAAGTATTAAAGCAAATGCTGCGTAATTAATTATGTCGAAATAAGAAGCGTCAATGCCTTCGCTAATAAGGGTTTGACCTTTGTTATCTTCAATTTGGCGAATGCGATAAATCTTCATCAAAATCAAATCCGTAATGCTGCTTACTCTCATGCTGCGCCAAGCTTCGCCATAGTCGTGGTTTTTGCGCTGCATCAAATTTCGGCTGTCGTCAATCACTTTGTTAAATTTCATTTCCGCTTCATTAAATGACAATTCTAATCGCTCGTCATTTTTCATTTGCAATTGAATTAAACCAATCACTGCATAATTTACAATGCCAATAAATTCTGATTCAATGCCTTCATTTATTTGTTGTTCGCCCGTGTCTTGAATGGTTCTGATGCGTTGTGCTTTAATAAAAATTTGGTCTGTAATGCTGCTGGTGCGCAGGATTCGCCATGCGGTGCCATAATCTTTTGTTTT
>CAIQHW010000290.1 GCA_903871715.1 uncultured bacterium | reverse complement strand
AATTTTGTAAATAAAATATTGAATGCCCACCAATAGCGCAAAAGACAAGACTTTTAAAAGCATTACCCAATATGGAAAATGGAAAATTAAAAGGGCTATAAAATATTCTGTTCGCCGCCCTGTATTAAAAATACAGTTTTTCATGGCCTCGTTATTACCAAAATCGTAAGCATTAGTGAGCAACAAACTATCCCAAGAAGAAGAATTATTTACCAGCAATAATCCTGCGCAAACCAAATTGCAAAGGATAATGGAAAACAGTGTTTTAAAACCCGAATTGTTTTTCATTTGCCAAAAATAATTTTAAAAATGTAGTGCCATAAAGCTTTTACAAATTAATTTTGAAAAAAATTACTCACCGACTATTAGCATCTACAAACAGAAATGGAATTAGACTATTACAAGCAATATTACAAATTGGAGCGTTATCACTGGTGGTTTAAAGCCCGTGAAAGAATCATCATGGCTCACATTAAATTGTTGATGAAAAATAAAACTTTAAATACCTCTTTAAAGATTTTGAATATAGGTTGTGGCACAGGTAGAAGTTCGGAATATTTATCACAATTTGGCAAAGTGATATCGATTGAGTTTGATAAGTTTTGTTGCGAATTTACCACACAAAAAACAGGATTAGAAATTATAAATGGCAGCATTACAGAGTTGCCATTTGCCAACAATGAATTTGATTTGGTATGTGCTTTTGATGTCATCGAGCATGTAGAAGATGATAGAAAAGCGATGGAAGAAATGAAACGAGTTTGTAAACCCAATGGAGTGGTTTTTATTACAGTGCCTGCGTTTCAATCGTTTTGGGGACAGCATGATGTAATTAATCATCACTATCGAAGATATAGAATGAGCGAAATCAAAACGCTGTTTAACGAAGTAAATCAAAAAGGAAAAATCATTTTCGGTTCTTATTTTAACTTTTATCTTTTTACACCCATTTGGATAGTGCGCCAAATATCCAACTTCATCAACAAATTAGTGTCGCCACAAAAAGCAAAGAGTGATTTTGAATCAATACCCACAGGCTTTGCTAATGCAGCTTTAGAAAAATTGATGTACTCGGAAAATGTTTTTCTTTCCAATAAAATAGCATTGCCATTTGGGGTTTCTATTTTATGCTATTGGCAAAAAATAAATTAATACCAACAATCCACCAATATCGTCTACCAAATTCTTTACTTCAATATCTGTATAGCTTTTTGCATCACCCGGTCTTGCGATGAGATAACTAAATAATAGCCATTCATTTTCCATTTTGCTTTTGCCATAAATGCTTTTAGTTGATTCTGCAAATAGCCAGCAGCTTGGGTTGTAAGCTTGGGCGAAATATTTTTCACTTTTTTATTAGCAGCATAATTCACAAATTGGGCATACAATTTTTCAGAAAAAATAAATCGCTGATTAAAATCTTTCGCATCCACAAATTGATTTATCATGGCTGAATTATCTGCCACATATTCATAAGCAAATTGCTGCACCAAGCCACGGTTAATGGTTTCAGAGCTAAACAAATTTACGCCAGCAGTATCGGCAGCAATAAAATAATCGGGTTTAATGCCACCACCACCGTAAACAATTTTGCCTTTTGCGGTGTAATATTTCATCGTGTCGGCAAAATGAATGCTATCGGCATGTAAAAATTCGCCGTGTTTATAGCGGTTGTAAATTTCCATCGAATAGTTGTCGAGCCCTTTGTTGTAAGGCTTTTGAATGCAACGACCACTTGGCGTATAATATCTTGCCACCGTAATTCTTATTGCCGACGAATCTTTTAATTGATACTCTTCTTGCACCAAACCTTTGCCAAAAGTTCGCCGCCCAATAATCGCTGCTCGATCCCAATCTTGCAATGCACCAGCCACAATTTCGCTGGCACTGGCACTGCCTTCATCTACCAACAAAGCAATTTGCCCATGCTCAAACATGCCGTCTTTGCTGCAATTGTAGTTTTGTCGGCGGCGGTTTCTGCCTTGTGTGTACACCATTGTTTTATTTTCATCCAATAATTCGTCCAAGATATTTGTGGCTGCATCCAAGTATCCGCCGCCGTTTGAGCGCAAATCAATCACCAATTTTTGCATGCCTTCTTTGTTGAGCATGCGGTCTAAATTTTCCATAAACTCTTGATAAGTATTTCGGGCAAAGGTGTTTATTTTGATGTAGCCAATTTTCTTATCTAGCATAAAAGCCGCATCAACACTGTTAATTTGCACTTGCCCACGAGTAATTTCAAAATTCAACAACAGATGATTAGGGTTGCGCAAAATCGTTACTTTTACTTTTGTGCCAGCCGCACCACGAAGTTTTTTAAAGATCTTTTCGGAAGTAATTTTTGTGCCAGCAACAATAGTGTCTTGAATTTTTACAATTCTATCACCATTGCGAATGCCCACTGTTTCAGCTGGTCCACCGCTGATAGCGTTGATAACCATTACGGTATCGTTGACTACAAAAAATTCGATGCCCACACCAAAAAAATTTCCTTGCAATGGTTCATTCACACTATTATAATCAGCGGCTGAAATGTAGCTGCTATGCGGGTCGAGCTGTTGCAAAATGTTTTCAAAACCTTGTTCGCCAATTTTGTTGGCATCCACTGAATCCACATAATTTGCCGAAATAAAATTCAAAATGGTTTGGTATTTATCGGGGCGATAATTGAGCAAAAATGGTTTATTAAATTTTGCATCGCGGTTAATTTTTACACCAATCATTATTCCTATAACTACTGCCAATGCTAAGAAAAGTGGATAGCCAATTTTTTTGTTCATGAATTTTTTGCTGAAATTTTTTATTGAAGAACAGCAAAGATACTATTCCACATTGTGCATTGAAAAAGTATTTTGTAAATGAATAGTTGAAGTGTATTGTCGATTTTAATTTTACCACAACAATTTTTTCATGACAAAACTTACCGAACAAACCTCTCCTCATCGGCATTTAGAAAAAAAAAGCACAGCGCAATTGTTGCAATTAATGAATGAAGAAGATGCCAAAGTGCCTGCTTCTATTGCGATTGCATTGCCCTCGATTGAAAAATTGGTGGATGCTGTGGTAGATAAAATGTTGGCTGGTGGCAGATTGTTTTACATCGGTGCTGGCACCAGCGGCAGATTGGGCATTGTGGATGCAAGTGAGTGTCCGCCTACATTTGGGGTTCCTCAAGGCTTGGTGATTGGCTTAATTGCTGGCGGTGATGCGGCCATTCGCAAAGCAGTTGAATTTGCCGAAGATGATGTAGAACAAGGTTGGAAAGATTTACAGGCGCATCAAATTTCGGAAAAAGATTTTGTAGTAGGAATTGCTGCAAGTGGCTCTACGCCTTATGTAGTGGGTGCTTTGAAAAATTGCAGAGCCAATAAAATTTTAACTGGTTGCATTGTTTGTAATCCAAATTCGCCCATTGCAGCAGAAGCAGATTTTGCTGTGGAAGTGCTGCTGGGAGCAGAATTCATCACCGGCAGCACACGAATGAAAAGTGGCACAGCACAAAAGTTAGTGCTAAATATGCTCAGCACTTGTGTGATGATAAAATTGGGAAGAGTGGAAGACAACAAAATGGTGAATATGCAATTAACCAACGAGAAACTAATCGACCGAGGTATAAACATGGTAATAGAAAAAACCAACTTGCCACATGATGAAGCTAAAAAACTATTGCTGCTGCATGGAAGTGTGAAAGCGGCTTTGCAAGCCTTTAACCAATAATTATTATTTCAAAAAACGAAATGCAGTTTCTTTATCTACCTTTGCGCCCTTAATCTAAAATTAATAATGTTGAATTATTAATTAACAATTCCAAAAATGGTTATTTTAATAAAAGTTATTTACCTCATCTTATCCTTATCATTGCTTGTTTTTTTGCATGAAATGGGTCATTACATCACGGCTCGTTGGTTCAAAATTCGAGTAGATAAATTTTACTTGTTTTTCGATTTTTTATTTCCATTACCCAATGTTTTAAAATTCTCCATTTTCAAAAAACAAGTGGGCGACACTGAATGGGGATTGGGCTGGTTTCCAATGGGCGGTTATGTGCAAATTAATGGCATGATAGACGAAAGCATGGATAAAGAAACCATGGCTCAACCCGAGCAACCATGGGAGTTCAGGAGCAAACCAGCTTGGCAACGATTGATTGTCATGTTGGGCGGCATTATCGTAAATGCTATTTTAGGGATCTTGATTTTTAGCGGTATTATGTATAAATGGGGCGATATGTATTTGCCCACAGCCAATGTAAAATACGGCATCTACGCCGATTCGCTGGCGCAACAAATGAATTTGAAAACGGGCGATAAAATTTTAAGTGTTGACCACGAGCAAGTTGAAAACTTCAACTTTATTGCTGCGCAAATTATTTTCAACAATGCACATTCGATTCAAATAATTCGCGATTCGCAAAAAATGGATATTGAAATTCCGAAAGGAATGATTGGAAAGTTATCTAAAAATAAAAATGAAGGCTTTATGGATTATCGCCGCAAATTTGTTGTGGGTGATGTGGCAGCTGGCTCTGGAGCTGCCAAAGCAGGTTTGCAGCCTTTGGATAGAATTATTTCTATAAACGATAGCAACATGCAATTCTTTGATGAAGTAAAACCTTTCTTAAAAAATTTCAAAAACAAAACCATTGATGTGGGCATTTTGCGCAATGGAAATGTGTTGAAAAAACAAGTGTATGTTTCTGAATCGGGCGCAATGGGGGTGATGTTGAACGACACTTTAGATTTGAAATTTAGCATGAAACATTATTCCATGCTGGGTTCTGTGCCGGCAGGCTATCACAAATCGTTGGATATTATGAGCAATTATTTAAAAGGATTGAATCAACTTTTTAAATCGTTGTTTGGCAAAAGCGAATTAAAAGCCAGCGAAAATGTGGGTGGATTTATTTCGATGGGAAAAATGATGCCTGCCGAATGGGGCGACTGGTATGGCTTTTGGACGTTGACAGGCATTTTATCTTTAGTTTTAGCATTCATGAATTTGTTGCCCATTCCAGCTTTAGATGGTGGTCATGCGGTGTTTTGTTTGTATGAAATGATTACTCAACGAAAGCCCAGCCCAAAAGTTTTGGAATACGCACAATACGTAGGCATGGCTATACTATTGGCTTTGATGGTGTATGCAAATGGAAACGATGTGTATCGCCATTTCTTCAAATAATAAGTTTGTCTTGAAAAATATATAAAAAGGTGGTTGCAAAATATTGTAACCACCTTTTTTATGTCAAAAAATAATTCATCATTACATACTAAAAAGAATAGTAAATTTGCCTTCCCAAAATATTTTTGCTTTGCAAATGGAACCTCTTTCTGACATTAAAACCAATTTTTCTTTTTTTTTCATTTTTTTTATCGCATTCAGTTTGTTGAGTTGCAGCAATAACAATGCTTCCAGCAAAGTCGATACTAAAAATGATAGCACCAATATCAACAGTATTAGCGACGGCAGCTTTAATCACATTGCCCGATATTGGAGCGGTTTGCACGATTCTGCCAATACAAAAATTGAAAGTTTTAAAGAGTGGAAAAACTTTCACAACGATTTAGATTCTTCGTTTGCAAAATTAGAACGAAAAAAGTTTGTATCCGTTAGAACATGGTCTGGTAGTGAGTTACAAGCCGTTAACGGGCAAACACGAACTGTGTTTTATCCTTTTAGCGGACCCGATTTTTTTTATGCCAATCAATTATTTCCATCGGCAAAAAAATATATAATGGTCGGATTAGAACCTGTGGGCGATGCCAAAAAATTGGAGCATTTGAATGATACCATTTTGAATAATTATTTGAAGCGAATTGAAAATTCGTTGTACTCCATTACCAACTTTGGTTTTTTTAGAACCATTGCCATGAAAGAAAATTTCAACAAACAAAATTTGAATGGCATGTTGCCCTTGCTTTATTTATTTAGCACCCGAAGAGGCTATGAAATAGCGGCTTTGCAGCGCATTACGCTCAATGAAAACGGACAAATAATTCCGTATCAATTATCCGACTCTATAAAAATGAAAGGAAAAATACGTGGTGTAAAAATGTTGCTGAAAAATAATGTAGGCACACAAGAATTGTATTATTTCTCGTTCGATTTATCGAACGCAAATTATAAAGCACATCCCGAATTTGAAAAATTTATTACAGCCCAAAAAGAAATTACTACCTACTTAAAAGCCGCATCGTGCCTGATGCACAAAGGATTTTTTAGTTCGGTGCGCAATTTAATTTTAAACAACAGCATAGCTGTGTTGGGCGACGACAGCGGCATTCCGATTAAATTTTTTGAAAAACAAAAATGGAAAATTCAATTGTATGGCGCATACACGGGCACAATTGATTTATTTAAAGGCGATGAACAAACTGATTTGATGGCGATGTATAAATTGGATTCGATGCATGTAAAGCCGCTCACATTCGGCATTGGCTACAAATATTTTAAAGGCACCAGCAATTTGCAATTGGCTGTGAAAAAGAAGTGAGACAATAGGTTTGAGAAATTAGACTTTAGAAATTGAGAGAAATTATTTTTATGAAAAGGAAATTTTTATTGCTGCTGTCTCTTATCTTTTATCTAACATCTCACATCTCTTTTGCCCAAATTCCAAAAGATAATTCGGATGATTTTATCATCAACATTTTAAAATCACAACCCGATTGGTTTCAAAATATTTTATACAATCCGCAAGAATATCAGGTGCAAATTGTGTACACTCAAATCAACCGCGATAGCAGCAACAGAGCGCATTTCAGCACTCACACCTTTCAAGCCGACGAGTTTTATTTTTACCCAGCCAGTTGGATGAAATTGCCATTGGCGGTTTTTACTTTGGAAAAGTTGAACGAGTTGAAATTGAACAAAAATGATTTGTTAAAAATCGACCCATTGTTTGGTAATCATTATCACGAGTATGATGATGTAAATGCAATTCAGCCGCCAAGTTTTGCGCAAATGATTAAAGAAGGTTTGTTGGTGAGCAACAATGCTATTTACAATCCGTTGTATGATTTTGTAACACAGCAAAGAGCCAACAATCGCTTTGCAGAGCTGGGTTTGAAGAAGGCTGTAATTTGCAATCGGTTTTCTATTAGTGAACCAAACGAACATCGGCACAGCAATTTTTTAACCGTAAATTCTGCTGGGAAAACATCCACGATGTTGTATCAGCAAATTCAAACTTTTAATGCAACGCAGCCCCATTGCACGTTTCCGAACTGTCAGTTTGGTGAAAAACATTTTGAAAAAAATGTACTCACTGATGGACCAAAGAATTTTTATTACAATAATTACATTCCATTGACAGAAATGGATTTATTCATGCGTAAACTATTTTTTCCAAAAGAAACGCATAGCAGTTGGAATTTGACAAAAAGCGATTTTACTTTTTTGAAAAAATATTTAGCCTTGCCGCCACGATTAAATGTGCATCCAGTTTACAACGAGAAAGATTTTCCAGATAGCTACATGAAATATTTTTTGGTAGGTGGTACAACAGAAAGGCTCGACCCAAGCATCAGAGTGTTTGATAAATTGGGACAATATTTCGGCTGGACAGCTGATGCAGCCTACATCGTAGATTATTCAACTGGTGTGGAGTTTTTTTTGTCGGCAGTAATTTATACCAACAGCCAACATATTGTTGCCGATAATCCTGAAGAGTATAAAAGTATTGCGCAGCCATTTTTTGCGCAGTTGGGCAAAGTATTTTATGATTATGAATTGCATCGAAAAAAGAAAATCGAACCACATATTTCCTTTGTGTCGTATAGTATGGATGACAACGTGGACATAAAAAATGAAGAACCAAAAATTGAAAAACAAATTGTTGCCAAGCAAAATCTAATGCATAAAACTGTTTCAAAACCAGCTGCATCATGTACTTTGAGTTATCATTCTACAACTTTGGAAAATTCAAAACAAAAAAAGCAAACAATTTCAACAACAAAAATTGTT
>CAIQHW010000289.1 GCA_903871715.1 uncultured bacterium | reverse complement strand
TGATCGACAATAATAAAAGGTTTTCCAAAAAATGTCTTTTAATTAATTTAATAACTGTTTTAAAATGAAGGTATTTTAAAAAAAAAGACTCAAATAGAAATGAAACAAAACAACATAAAATCGGTCTTAGGACTTCTTTTGGGAATCATTCTTGCACAATTTGTAGCATCTCAAACTGGTTATGAATTAAAAAATGAATTCCACATTAAAAGCAATGGCGGCTGGGATTATCCACTTTCTGATCCCAAATCAAACAAGTTATATATTTCACATGGAAACCAAGTAAATATCCTTGATAAAATATCTGGCGATTCATTGGGTGTGATTGAAAACACAACTGGCGTTCATGGCATTGCAATTTTGAATAAATTAAATAAGGGGTTTACAAGTAATGGACGAAGTAACAGCGTCACAGTTTTCAATTTGAAAACCAATCAGGTTTTAGACAATATTTCAGTCGGTAGAAATCCTGATTGGATTATGTATGAAAAATTCACCAAGAAAATAATCACGAGTAATCATAGTGGTGGAAACATTTCTATAATTGATCCAATAAAAAACAAGTTGTTAGATAGTATTTATGTTGGAGGGAATAAACTTGAAACAATCGTAAGTGATGAAAAGGGATTGCTATACATCAATCTAGAGGATAAGAATCAAATTGCAGTTGTTGATTTAAAAAACAACAAACTGAAAGACCTTTGGAGTTTAGCACCATATGAAGAACCAACTGGTTTAGCATTTGACAAATCCAGTAAAAGGCTTTTCTGCTCATGCAATAAAACATTGGTTATAATTGATGTAACCAATGGGACTATCCTTGATCATTTTGAAATTGGTTCTGGAACTGATGGTGTAGCTTTTGATCCAAAAACAAAATTAATCTTCACATCAAATGGTGAAGGCAGCATGTCAATCATAAAAGAAGTCTCTGAAAATAAATTTGAACTTATTGAAAATATTAAAACTAAGAGGGGTGCAAGAACCATAAGTTTAGATGAATCTACGCACAAGATATACCTGCCTACAGCTGATTTTGAAACAGTAAGTGGCTCTGAAAGGCCAATGATTAAACCAGGAACAATGAAAATACTGGTTTATGGGAAAAGCCTGAATTAAACTTTATTAAATATTGAAATTGATATGATCAATAAAGTTTTCCAATTTTATCAAAAGGTATTGAATGTTCTCTTTGAAACAGCTGAGATAATTTAATAGGTAATTCATCATTAATTTTAATCAAATGTGACCTAATGACGGCAGGACTGTGTTTTTCTGTTGGGTCTAGTTTGACATTGAGCATTTGAGACTCTTTTTTTTGCATGTGACAATCAATACAGTTTTTTTGAAGGGCAGCTACTCCCATTTTATTTGTCATTTTGCAAAAATTAGCTTTCTCGGGTGTGTGACATTGTATGCACTTCTGGGAAAACATGGCAAGATCACCTCTTTGTTGTTCATGAGGGTTATGACAAGTAGAGCAGGTCATGGTTGTAGATTTGACAAAACATTTGCTTTCAAGCAACAAACCATATTGGTTTCCATGTACGTCTACTTTTACCTGTTGGTTTGTTTGTATATGGCTGTGATCTAACGAATCCCCCGGTTTAAAATACAAAGCAGGTTTCAAGTTAGCGGCATTACTTGAATGACATACTGCACATGCATCCAATTGTAAACTTTGAGAAAGATGACTAGCATTAAGAATTAATTTATCACCTTTTGCTGTTGGATTAGAAGTAAAAAGATCAACATGTTTCCCACCAGCACCGTGGCATTTCTCACAATTTATGCCATACACGATATTTGATTTATCAAATTCCTCAAACGGTTTTTTTTCATCAGAAATTACATCAACATAGCTGCTGTGGCAACCCATACACTGGCTTCCAATAGGCCTTCCAAAATTTGCAAAATCATCTGCGTATCCAGGACTGTTTGACCATGAGTTTGACGTTGTAAAATAGGATATGGGCAATTGGAATAACCTGTTTCCATTCCAGTGAAGATAGCTTTGACCACGTGTGCCAGAGCCAATAACAATATCGAATTTATATGCCTTGTCAAATTTTCTATTCAAAAAATTTACTTGGTATAAACCAGAATCAAGGTCCTGCATCATCACACCATCGTAGTAGCTAAATACATAGCTATTCTCTCCTTCTTTGAAACTCCCTTTTACAATGTCTTTGTTAGCAGGCATGGAGGTTTTGCTATGTGCTGTTTTAACGAATTGATCATAGATGGTAGAATGACACTTCTTACATTGAGTGGAGCCAACTAACTTATTTCCATCGTGTTCAATTGGAGCAATTTGGTCTTTATAATCAGCATTGAAAACACATGATGACACAAAGAAAATAAAAGAAGCAATGAAAAAAATAACAATATAAGTACGAGAAGAAAAAGAGATGGAGGGTAATCGAGAATAACTGAATTTAAAAAATTTCATTAAACTGAAATAATTGATTAGGGAGTATCAAATTAAAAATTGAAACAATAACAACAAAAAAAAGTATGACTATATTATTTAATAATATTCGTTTATTGATTAAAATTAAACCATAAATCAATAGCCATCAACATTTTATTTCTAAAGAACCAATCGTATAAAAACTGAAAAAACAGAAAATGATTGAAAAGTAAAGGGGTGATGAAACAAAATAAACTGCAAAAATAGATTTTGAAGTATTTGTTCAGAGAGAGAAGTGTGATCCAGATTGGATTCGAACCAATGGCCTACAGCACTGAAATCTATTTCTTTATCCGACAAAACAACCAAAAAAACTCAGATTCACTGCTAAAAAACCCCAAATGAGCAACTGATAAGGCAACTTTTAGACGGAGTTGCTTTATCAAAGAATTCACAAATAAAAGCAGGATAACTCCTGCTGTTACTATTATTAACCAAAATTCTCTTCAAAATCAGTACAACAATGATTTTAACTTAACAATTCGAATTTGCAAATGGAAGATAAATAATGGTTGATGCCCTGGTTTTAAAATGAAATATTAATAATGTTAAACCCTTAGTTTCAATTAATTTTGCTAAAATTTGATTGACT
>CAIQHW010000288.1 GCA_903871715.1 uncultured bacterium | reverse complement strand
GCTTGAATAAAAAAGTTTGTAAATCAAGCGCAGCATCATCATTTGTGAGATAAGGCTGCAAAATATTTTTCACTTCCTGTACTTGTGTTGGAGATTGGTCAAGTGCATTCAACAGCAATTCCATCATCGTTTTCACTTTGCCTTTTTTGCCATAAATCATTGCCAATTCCAAATCAAAATAATGGGGTGAATTCAAAATTTTATTTCCTTTTTCATACACCATTTCCGATTTGTCAATTTGATTCATATCGGCAAACAAACGAGCCAAACGCCTGATGGCATCGGGATCGGCAGCTAATTGTTTAATCGTGTTATCATATTGTTCTGTAGCTTTTTTGTTGTCACCTTGCAGCTCAAAAAGCTTTGCTAAATCAATTGTAAAGGTGAAATCGGTTGGATGATTTTTGAGTTGTTTTTTTATCAGCTTTTCGGCTTTGTCATATTGCTTCAAACTCTCCAACACCTTTAAATATTTTTCGTAAATGGCAGATGCGTTTGGATTTTTTTGAAACATTTTATCATACAACGCCACCGCTTTTTCAAACTCATTATTGTTGTAATAAGCTTCAGCCAAATCTAAATCGTCTTGACTTTGTGCATGGCTCTGTTGGCTGATTGTAGCCATCAGCAAAAAAATAAGGAGCGATATTTTTTGTAAAATCTTCATTTACTTTCTCACTTTGAAAATTGATTTTTCTTTTAAAACAAATTCAATGAACACCGCTGATACAAACGCACCTGTGGAATTACTAAACACATCCCACCATTCAAAATATCTATGGGCAAATTCAAAAGTAAGTAATTGGATTATTTCCATCGAAAAACCGAACAATGCAGCTATAAAAAATGATTTTATTGCAGCGTTTTTCCATTCGTGAAAATACGTACTCCATAATAAAGTAATGGTAAAACAAAAGTACATGGTAAAGTGAACACCTTTATCAAAGTTAGAAACACTTACATGCGGAAAATATTTGCCTGGCATGGTAGAGAGCACAAAAATTGCTATTCCACAAATCCAAGCAGCAAGAAAATTTTTTCTTATAAAATTCATTGTTTGCAAAATAAATAGAAAAGGCGAAAGCCACAGCCTTCGCCTTTTTGTTTACAACTATTTTAAGAAAATTATTCGCCGATTAACGCTTTGTATTGCGCAGCAGTCATCAAATGTTCTATTTCTGACGCATTTGAAAGAGTCATTTTAATCATCCAGCCTTCGCCATAAGGGTCTTTGTTTACCGCTTCTGGTGCGGCATCCAAGCCGTTGTTCATGCTTTCAATTTTACCACTTAAAGGCAAGAACAAATCACTAACAGTTTTCACCGCTTCCACTGTTCCGAACACTTCGTTGTGATGTAAAGTTTTGCCAACCGAAGGAATATCAACAAAAACGATGTCGCCCAATTCGCGTTGAGCAAAATCAGTAATGCCTACAAACGCTGTGCTGCCTTCAATTTTAACCCATTCGTGGTCTTTTGTGTAACGAAGATTGTCTGGAAAATTCATGATTAATTTTGTTTTGAGAGCGCAAAGATAATTTTTTGAAAATACTTTTTTTGAGAAAAAATTTTAGCTCGTTGCTATACAAACATTTTTCACTTCCATGAAAAATTCTAAAGCATGCATGCCGCCTTCTCTGCCTACACCGCTTTGTTTCATACCACCGAATGGTGTACGTAAATCACGAACCAGCCAGCAATTCACCCAAATGATGCCGCTTTCAACTTTTGCTGCGATGCGATGTGCTTTTGAAATATTTTCTGTCCAGATAGTTGCCGCTAAACCATATTCAGTTGCATTAGCATATTGCAATACTTCTTCTTCTGTTTCAAAAGACTGAATGGTAACAACTGGTCCAAAAATTTCTTCTTGATTAGTTTTACAATTTTGCGTTAACCCCTCAATAACAGTAGGTTCCATAAACCAACCATCTGCACATTCCCCTTCACCTTTTATTGCTTTACCACCACATAAAACATTGCCACCTTCTTGTTTTGCTAATTCGATGCAGCTCAATATTTTCTCAAAATGTGGTTTAGAAACTATTGCGCCTAATCGTGAATCCTCATTTTTAGGATTCCCAACTTTTAGTTTTTTTACTTCTTCCACAAATCGAGTTTTGAATTTTTCGTAGATAGATTTTTCAACTAAAATTCTACTGCCACACAAACAAATTTGTCCTTGATTTTCAAATGAAGAACGCAAAGTGGTCTTCAACATTTTTTCAAAATCGCAATCTGCAAAAATGATGTTTGGATTTTTTCCGCCTAATTCCAAACTCATTTTTTTGAATTTCGGGGCAACCTCTGATGCAATCACAGCGCCTGTTTTGGTGCCACCTGTGAAAGAAATAGCTTTCACATTTTTGTGTTTCACAATGCTCATGCCTGCGCTATGACCCAATCCATGAACGACATTCAATACGCCTTTTGGCAAGCCAGCTTCCATGCAAATTTGTGATAAAAGAAAAGCTGTCATAGGTGTTACCTCACTTGGTTTTGCAACCACACAATTGCCTGCAACTAAAGCTGGCGCTATCTTCCAAGTAAATAAATACAACGGTAAATTCCATGGAGAAATACAACCCACAACGCCCAAAGGCTGATGAACAGTGTAGTTGAAGTGTTTGCCATCCATCGGAAAACTTTCATCATGAAAATTTAAAATGGCGTTGGCATAAAATCTGAAATTATCTGAAGCTCTTGGAATATCAACTCTTGTGGCTAACCAAACGGGCTTGCCATTGTCAGTGCTTTCGGCTTCAGCCAATGCCGTTTTGTTGGCATCAATCAGGTTAGCAATTTTGTGTAAAATATTGCTGCGCTCGGCTCTGCTTAAATTGCTCCATGCTGGAAAAGCCGCTTCAGCAGCCTGCACAGCGGCATTCACATCGGCTTCATCCGAATCTGGAATTTGCGAATACACTTTACCTATAGCAGGATTATAATTATCTAACCACTTATTATTTTGTGGTTTTACTAATTCGCCGTTGATGTAGTTGAGTATGGTGGAGGAGGGATTCATGTTTAAAATTGAAGTGCAAAATTAGCTCAGAAAATTAAGAATTATCAAAAGTGAAATTGAAGAAGTATTTTCGCGGCGAAATTTTTATTTGCAAAAATCGTTTATCAGAAAATTAATTCATCAAAAAAATATACAAAAAATGAGTAAAATTAAATCCATCGTTGCCCGTCAAATACTTGATAGTCGCGGCAATCCAACAGTTGAAGCCGATGTAATTTTAGAAAACGGAATCATGGGCAGAGCTGCTGTGCCAAGTGGCGCCAGCACTGGTACACACGAAGCAGTAGAATTGAGAGATGGCGATGCCACAAAATATTTGGGCAAAGGCGTTTTGAAAGCGGTGGCAAATGTGAACGAAAAAATTTCGAGTGCATTAGTTGGTCAAAATATTTTTGGTCAAAATAAAATTGATGCCTTAATGAATGAATTGGATGGCACAGCCAACAAATCAAAATTGGGTGCGAATGCAATTTTAGCAATATCGTTAGCCAGCGCAAAAGCAGGCGCACAATGCGCTGGAATTCCCTTGTATCGCTATGTTGGCGGCACAAATGCCAACACGTTGCCTATTCCGTTGATGAATATTTTGAATGGCGGCATGCATGCCGATAATAAAATTGACATTCAAGAATTTATGATTGTGCCTGTGAAAGCGGATACTTTTAGCGATGCTTTAAGAATGGGAGTTGAAGTTTTTCATCACTTAAAAACGGTGTTGAAAAAAAATAAACACAGCACCAATGTGGGCGATGAAGGTGGCTTTGCACCCAATTTAAAAAGTAATCAAGAAGCAATTGAAGTAGTACTGAAAGCCATAGAGGCAGCAGGTTATAAGCCAGGCGAAGATATTTTTATTGCGTTGGATGCTGCAGCAACCGAGTTTTATTCATCCGAAGAAAAAATGTATAAAATCAAACGGGAAAATCATTATGGTAACAAATGCAATTCACAAAAAATGGTGGCTTATTGGGAAAGTTGGGTGAAAAAATATCCTATTGTTTCTATCGAAGATGGCTGCGCTGAAGACGATTGGGCTGGTTGGAAAATGATGACACAAAAATTAGGAAGCAACATTCAAATAGTAGGCGATGATTTATTTGTAACCAATGTAAACCGTTTGCAGCAAGGCATTGAGAGTAATACTGCCAATTCAATTTTAGTAAAAGTAAATCAAATTGGCACATTAACTGAAACCATTGATGCCGTGAACATGGCTCACAGAGCAGGTTACACCAGTGTGATGAGTCATAGAAGTGGTGAAACTGAAGATAACACCATTGCTGATTTGGCTGTAGCTTTAAATTGCGGACAAATCAAAACTGGCTCTGCAAGCCGCAGCGACAGGATTTCAAAATACAATCAGCTGCTTCGCATTGAACAAGAATTGGGCAGCAACGCTATTTTCAATGGCAGAAAAATGAAATGGGGAAAGAAGTAAATGACTCTAAAAAATTATTTTGAAGGTCATGGAAAATATTTCATTGCAATGGAATATTATGCTTTGATATTGAACAGAGCTTTCATGATTTTATTGGACAAAAATTATTTGATTGGAATTAAAGTTCATGGAATAATTGCAAGCAAGGGCGAATACGATTGGTTGACTGGAATCAACTATTCGACAATGATTACTAAACCGCTTGAGATGGTGGTAGAAGGGCCTTTAGAAAACCCTCATACGTTTATAAATCACAAATTTATCGACAAAATAATGACTGTTGATATTTTGAGTGATGAACTTTTATCTGCTAACAAATCAAATTTTCGCATTCCTAAAAAAGACATAAAAGAAGTTTTTCACGACCCGAAAAAAAAGTGGGGAATGGGTGAATACATTCACGATGGAAAAATTTACATTAAAACAAGCGATGAAAAAGAGAGAGAGTTTATAATTCTTGGGCATCAATCAGGAAGTGAAATTGTGAAATGGATATTACAATAAAACAAGCGAATCAAATTTGATTCGCTTGTTGTTTGGAACACAAAATTCTACACTTTTTTTTGTGCTGTTTAGAAACAAAATTTTATCAAAAACGATTTCAGCTTAATTTTAGGAATGCAAAAAATATTTTTATGCGCAGCCATTTTGCTTTTGTTTTTTGGTTGCAAAAAGAAAACCGATTCGGTTGATTTAGAAGAAAATTATTTTCCGTTAAAAATTGGCGGATGGATTGTGTACAACGTAGACTCTACTGTTTATGATGCTTTCACGTTGCAATCGCATACGCATCATTTGCAATTGAAAGAAATAATTACGCAAACTTTTACCGATGGACAAGGTGATTTGGCATATCGATTAGAACGTTATGAACGCGATAATGATACACTGCAATTTGTTATAAAAAATGTATGGAGTGAAAAAGTAGTGAATGCAAAAGCCGAAAAAGTGGAAGAAAATCAAAGGTTCGTTAAGTTGATTTTTCCGCCACAAATTAGCCAATCATGGCAGGGCAATGTTTACATCGCACCTAATTTAACGAGCGATTATACCAAGTTTTTAACCGACTGGAGTTATGCTTATCAAAGTATTGATGTGGCTGCACAAATTGGAAAGTTTGCATTGCCAAAAACTGCTACAGTGTTGGATGATAACGAAAATATTCCAGGCTTGCAGCAAACTTTTTTTCAAGAAATTTATGCGCAAAATATTGGCTTGGTTTACTACCATCACAAATATGTAGAGAAGCAACCTACCGATGCTACTTGGGTTTCGGGCTTTGATGTAACGGCTGCGCTAAATTCTTACGGCGGCTTCTAATGCTGTATCATCAAGTGTTTCACCACAATTCCCTTATTTGTTTCGATATTTACTATATAAGTCCCATTTGGTAAATTTTGAGTAAGTATAGAAATCTGTTGTTGATGATTATTGTGTTCTAATTTTAATTCACGAACCGAAACGCCTAAAATATTTTTCAAGTTGATAGCCTGTAAAACCACATCCGAAGCGGCTTTTACCATAAATTCATGTTGAGCTGGGTTAGGCATTAATGTAACATTCTTTAGCCATTCCATTTGTCCAATTCCAGTTGCGTTGTATTCTATAGTGGCACTATCGGCTGTGGCAACTGACTCAATTATTTTTCCATTTGCATCAATGATTCGAATATCACTAATCGAACAATGCAGCATAAAATCTTTCACAATTGATTTCATTCTACCTATTACATTACCTGTAACAATATCAATAGTTACAGTAGCTAAATTTCCAAAACCTGAATTGCCCAAGTGTGTATTACGCACCAAACCCACATCTATTAAGCCTTTTGATCGATAATATTTTTTGATTTGCAAATAATCGTTGTTGCCCACCGCTAACCAATTGGGTGTATTCCATTGAAATTGAATAGTGCTAGTGTCAACAACTAATGTATCAAAATGAAATGTAAACGCAACGCCATACACATTTTCGCCTTGCTTTAAATTATCGCCCAGCGAAATGCCGCAATAAATTCTTGCGCTATCGCGAAGTGTGGCATGAGGCAATGTTACGTAAATAGGTAGTTGATTATTTTGTAACAAAGGCGCATGAGTGCCTGTGTAATTGAGGTTCAGCGCCAAAGTATCGTTGGCATTAATAATTCCATCGCCATTGCAATCAGCATATTTTGCATTGATGCCAGCTATTGTATCAGCCCAATTTTGAGCTGGATAACCATCCCAATGATTAGAAGAAATTAATCTTGCACTTCCCGTAGAATCATATCCTAAGCCGATTTTGAAGATGTCGAAATTGTTTACTACACCATTGTCATCCGCATCGCCAGGATAAACACAATCATTTGAACAAGCAAAAATAATGATGGTGTCTGTGGCATTACAACCATTCGCATCCACAGTTTGCAACACAACATTTGTAGTAATTGTTGGTACATAAATTGGTTGTGATGAATTGTTGTAAAAGTTTGATGGAGCTGGATTCCAGCTATAATTAGAAATACCTGACGAACCTAAATTTTGCACATGCAAAGTGTCGTTTGGAAAATTGTGTGTTACAAAAACATCATTACCTAAAGCAATTTTTGGCGTATCTATTTTGATTAAAATTTGGTCAGAATCTTGTTGTTGTGTGAGCACATCTATCACTTTCAATTGAAACAAGGTGGTAGCTAAATTTTGAAAAACTGGATTTGTACAGTTTGTACATGACAATAAATTTGAGTGCGACCAAACATATTGAAATGAACCACTGCCGCCATTTATAGGATTATTTGTTGATGCAGCAAAATGATTATAACAAACGGTTAAATCATTGCCCAAGTTTACTTTCAAGGTTTGATATACATGAACAAACAAGGTCGCCGAATCGCAATAATTGGGTGAACCATTATCACACAACACATACATGATAGTATCCACACCAATAAATAAATTGTTACTTGGCGAATATTGAATTTGATTGCCAACTACTGTGACAATACCATGAGATGCGCCATGCACAAGCGTTACAGTGGCTGTAGTTAAATTTCCTTGCGGTGGCAAATTGCCATCAGTGTCCACATCATTTTGCAAAACAGCAATGTTTTTTGTTTGCCCAAAAGCGATAAAAGCATTATCGTTATTGGCTATGGGCGAATGATTGAAACAATTATTTTGCAGCGAAATTTTAATCGTATCTGAAGCAGTGCATTGTGTTTGCAAATCTAAAACTGTAACAATAGCAAAAGAATTATTGGCGTTGAACAAACCAATCGGATGAGGAATAGATGAGTTAGAAAGCGCTCCATTGCTGCTCCATTGATACAAATAATTGATTCCCACACTTCCATTTCCGCCTAATAAATAGGGTTGATTAACACATACACTATCATCAAACCCAGCATTAGCAATAGGTGCAGCGTTTATAAAAATTCTTTTTTGATAAGAACTATTGCAACCATAGATGCTGGTAATATTTTGAATAATGGTAAAAGCTCCGCCGTTGCTGAACTGGTGCGATGGCGAAGTATAACCACTATAGTTGTTGGCACCACTTGCTGCATCGCCAAAATTCCATTGAATAAATGCCACGGGGTCGTTTACATTTGCCGAATCAATACTTGATGAATCAATAAAATTGATAAGCGTATTAGCACACAGCAATGAAGTGGAAAACCCACCCAATGGCGGATTTCGAGGATTTAATTTTATTTTGTAAAAAACTGTATCCACCATTCCACTACCTGAAGTTGGTGTTAAAACAACATGATAAATGTTGTTGAAAAAAGAAGACAAATTAGGATTGGAAAGTTGAATAGATGAAGTGTTTCCCACAGCATTATTCGCAGCATCAAACCATTGATAACTTTGAAAATTTGTAGGCGCAAACAAACTTAGATAGCTATTGCCAATGCACCACGATTCGGTAACAGTAATAGTTCCGGCACTTACCAAATCAAAATAACCATATCCAAATTGATTGCCCGAAGCATCATCGCCAGCCAAAATTTCAAAAGTTACTTGCTGATGGATGTAGTTTTTTAAATCAACTATTTGTTGCGTCCAAGGCAAATAATTTACATTGGTATCCACTACACTTTTGTGAAGCCCTGCTGGATAAGGATTTTGATTGCAGTAAGCGCATTGCGAAGAATTAAAAATATCATTCCCAAAATTATCTTTTACTCGAAAATAAAATCGTGAAGCTGTGGAAGGCGCATGGGCAGACATTTGCAGCACAGCAGCATAAGCAATCGTGATATAATAATTAGAAGAATCAACCACTAAATTGAACGAAGCACTTTCTGCTTGTGCGCCTACAGAATCGTTGCCTATACGCAAAGAATAATTACCACCCCAAGGACAAACTTTTGAAAAATGCCCAAAGGAATCCAACGAATTTCCAGAAACAACAGTGTGCCGACCGTTTACTATGCCTAATTGGGTAGTATTCACTGGGCAGCAAGTGCCAGTAAAACAACTCCAACTATTTAAGTTGCCATTTTCAACACCCATGCTTCCCAATAATGATTGGGCTTGCGTTTGCACCGTTGTTATATAAAAGAGCAGCAATAAAAAAAGTATCTTTTTCATTTGGTTTTATGATTAGGATGATACAAAATTTTACAATTAAGATATCATTTCCAATAACATTTTAGTCATATTCTACGCACCCACTTTAAGAATGCTGGTAGCTGAATAGTCAGTTTCAAAATTTTATCAAAACTTAAAAATTGCCAACAAGTTAGCCTACACTTGTTTTAATTTGTGCAAATAATTTTTTAAAAATTCAACCTTGTTAATTCGGCTGCTGCATAAAATCAATTCGTTTCAAATTTTTCAAACGCTGCGATTTGCAGCGTATATCCTTATCAGTGTTGTGTTGGCAAAATCTGGAGCTGGTACAAATTTAATTGGCAACTATGAATTTTTATTGATGATTGGCGGCTCGGCAGCGTTTTTTTGGCTGGGTGGTTATCTTACTTTTTATCTTTCCAAATCGAATAAAAAAAATGAAAGCGAACTAAAGTCTTGGTTTGTAGCCACTTTCAACACCATGCTGGGTTTCAATTTTGCAGTGATTGTTTTTATGTTGGCTTTCTATTTTTGCTGCCAACACACTTTATTTCAACACATCAGCTACACCACTTTTTTTCTTTTTCTGTGCTATCATTTTTTGAATAATCAAACCTATATCAACGAGCATTATTTATGGCAAAAAATGAGCAGCAGCTTTTGTTTCATTATGGCATCATCAATTTTATTTTGATTGCCTTATGTGCTATTTCGGGCTATAAATTTATTGGTGGTGTAAATGGAATTTTGATAGGATTATGCGTTGCCATGTTACTCAAATTTTCTTTCAGTATCTATTGTTATGTGCAAGAACAGCGATTGCAAAAACCAACTGCGGCTGAAATAAAAGCATTTTTACAACAAGGCGCCATCATCTCTTTTTCCATACTGCTGGGCAGTTTGGGCGATTATTTAGATGAATATTTAGTTCGCATTTTTTTTGGCGATAGCACATTTGCCATTTATAAAATGGGTGCAAGAGAATTTCCGCTACTGCAAATTTTGTGCAATTCGCTTTCTGCCATTTTGGTTGTAACCATTTCACAGCAAGGATTTCAAGCATCATTAGCAGAAATAAAAAACCGAACCAAAATGTTGATTCGTGTTTTAACACCCATCATGTGTGTAGTAGTGTTGAGTGGCAAATGGTTGTTTCCATTTTTTTACAACCACAATTTTGAGCAAAGTGCTTTCTATTTTAATCTTTACGCTTTGCTATGTGTAAGCCGATTTTTATTTCCACAAAGCATCATTATTGGGCTGAATCTAAATCGCTATTTGTTGATTGC
>CAIQHW010000287.1 GCA_903871715.1 uncultured bacterium | reverse complement strand
GAAACTTTTAAAAAAATTACCGATTCAGGTATTGAAATAAAAGAGTTGTACAATACACTTCCTGAAAATTTTAACGCAGCCGAAAAGCCTGCTGAATACCCTTTTACAAGAGGAGTTCAAAAAACGATGTATCGTGAACGCTTCTGGACTATGCGTCAGTATGCAGGTTTCAGCACGGCTGAAGAATCTAACAAGCGTTATCATTTCTTATTAAGTCAGGGCACAATGGGTTTGAGTGTGGCATTTGATTTACCTACGCAAATTGGTTACGACAGCGACCATGCCTTGGCTGATGGCGAAGTGGGAAAAGTGGGTGTTGCAATTGATTCATTGAAAGACATTGAAATTTTGTTCGACGGAATAAAATTGCAAGACATCACAACATCAATGACCATCAATGCTTCGGGGTTTATTTTGTTGGCGATGTATATTGCTTTAGCAAAAAAACAAGGTGCTGATTTATCGCAAATTAGCGGCACTATTCAGAATGATATTTTGAAAGAGTACGCTGCCCGTGGCACCTACATTTATCCGCCAAAACCAAGCATGCGTATCATTACTGACATCTTTGAATATTGCAGTACGGATTTACCAAAGTGGAATACGATTTCCATCAGCGGTTATCATATTCGTGAAGCTGGAAGCGATGCGGTGCAAGAATTAGCATTTACATTAGCCAACGGAAAAGCATACCTGAAAGCTGCATTGGATAAAGGTTTGGACATCAATGTGTTTGCGAAGCGGTTGTCATTTTTCTTTAATGCTCACAATAATTTGTTTGAAGAAGTGGCAAAGTTCAGAGCCGCAAGACGAATATGGGCAAGCATTACAAAGGAATTAGGCGCAACAGATGTGAAAGCACAAATGTTGCGATTTCATACACAAACAGGTGGCAGCACTTTAACAGCGCAACAACCCGAAAACAATATTATTCGTGTAACCATGCAAGCATTGGCTGCGGTGTTGGGCGGTACACAATCCTTACACACCAACGGTTTCGACGAAGCATTATCATTGCCAACAGAAAAAGCTGCACGAACTGCATTGCGAACGCAGCAAATTATCGCCAACGAAAGTGGCGTTGCGGATACAGTTGACCCATTGGCTGGAAGTTTTTTTGTTGAAAATCTTACTTCGCAATTAGAAGCAGAAGCATTGAAATTGATTGAAAAAATTGATGCCAAGGGTGGCTCTGTTGCAGCCATAGAACAGGGTTTCATTCAAAATGAAATTGCACGAAGTGCTTATGAATATCAAAAGAAAATTGAGAAGAACGAAAAAATAATTGTTGGTGTAAACAAATTTGTAGTTAAAGAAGAAGCGCAAAATGATTTGTTTAAAATTGATGAATCAGTTCAAAAATATCAAATTGAAAAACTGAAAACGGTAAAAGCAAATCGCGATAATGAAAAAGTAAAACAACTTTTATCGAAATTAGAATCGGTGGCTCAAAGTTCTGAAAACTTGATGCCTACTGTGATTGAATGTGTTGAGGCATATGCTTCGTTAGGTGAAATTGCTGATGTGTTGAGAAAAGTTTTTGGCGAATATCAAGGGTAAATTTAAACATGAATAGAGTAAGAGTATCATTTCCTAATTTGGATGGTGTAAGAGCAATTGCTGCCTGGATGGTTGTGTTGGCGCATATTTGGGCGTCTAAAATATTTAATTTTCAAAAACTTACTTCAATAGACTTAGCACCATTAGGACCTATTGCGGTGAGCATTTTTTTTACACTCAGCGGTTTTTTAATCACCTATTTATTGCTCACTGAAAAACAATCATTTCAAAAAATATCACTTCCAGCCTTTTATCTACGGCGCATTTTAAGAATTTGGCCACTCTATTTTTTGGTGCTTATCAGCGGTTTTTTATTGAGCTACGAATCGATGAATTGGAAAGGTTTTTTGTTAGCTTTATTTTTTATGCCTAACATCGCTTTTGTATTAAATTTAGTACCTTACATTATTGACCCAATCTGGTCAATTGGTGTAGAAGAACAGTTTTATATTTTTCATCCTATCATTGTACAAAAGGCAAAAAAAAATCTGCTTTTCATTTTTATTTTTTTGGTTTTGGTGATGGTATCTCTAAAAATTTCCACCATTTTTTTTAATGGAAATGTTGTCAGTTTTTTAAAAGATTTGTTGTATGTAACCCGATTCGATAACATGTTTATTGGCGCTATAGCTGCTTGCATGCTGCATTCGGTGAACCAACAAAAGTTAACTTTTAAATGGGCAACCAACAAAAAAATTGGCATTTTATCGGCTATTTTTTTTGTTTTTTATATCCTTTTTATCATTATTTTTAAAGTGCCTGTTTTACATCAATTGCTTGCTATTTTTGTTGGAATCATTTTGATTCAAATTTCATTCGATAATAATCGAGCATTTTTTTTACAAAATAATTTCATGAAATTTAATGGTAAAATTTCTTACGGAATTTACTTATTGCACCGCTTTCCTTTGGTGTTTTCGTTATATTTAGCGCAAAAAATGGGATGGCAAAATACCTTATCAGGTATAGCTTTCATGCTCGTTTTTACTATTATTTTCACCGTAATAATTGCATCACTTTCGTACAATTATTTTGAAAATTATTTTTTGAAAAAGAAACATTTATACTCAAAAATTTCGAGGGAATAAGTTGACAAATTTCTAAACAAAAAAAAAGAAAAACATGTGTCCAAAATTTTTATTTCAGCTAATTTTTTTATCGCCACTTTTTTCATTTGCTCAAAATCAAGATATTTCTGGCGGAGTAGTTTTTGAAGGCGAACCCTTCATGATTCAAAATCCTAAAAACCCGAATCACTTTGTGGTGGCTTGGATTGGATATGTTTTTGGCAAACCAATTTCCATCAAAACAAAAGCAACTTTTGATGGCGGAAAAACATGGAGTAATTATTCTTACTTACCACATCATGGTAATAAATTTCATTCTGCTGATCCTTCGATGGCATTTGATAAAAACGGAAATTTATTCGCTTGCTACATTGACCATTATGAAACTTCAACAACAGATTCGGGCGGTGTGTATGTTGCTAAATCATCAGATGGTGGCTTGACTTGGACTGGCGGCACATCAAAAGTAATTGACATCAATGCTGATGGAACAAAATATCCACTCGACCGACCTTGGCTTTCTATTGATAATTCTAACAGCCCATTTCAAGGTCATCAATATGTAACAACTAAACCTGCGCCGTGGGTTGCTGCGCCAAACCGACCATACTTTGAATATTCAACTAACGGCTCAACATGGCTTCCATGGCGGCATTTGGACACTACAAATTTTTTGGTCGGAAATTTTATTCCTGCACCAATGGCAGTTTGTGCAACGGCAACTAACGGAAATTTATTTTGTTTGTATCCGAGTTATGTGTCGTCACAAAATATTTTGCCTGGATTTATTTTGGCAAAATCAACTAATGGTGGCGCAACGTTTAATTATCACAGCGCATTTTATTCTACGTCTAATCAATCAACGAAAGACACTTCTGCTAAATTGGGTTACCACATTTTTATTGACCCAACAGACACCAACCACATTGCTTTTATTGCAGCAGGAAATCCGGTAAATGATTATGATATTTTTTTGGTAGAGTCGAAAGATGGCGGAAACACTTGGGCTACACCGCTTCGTATCAATGACGATGCTTTGAATAATGGAAAAATGCAAGAATTAGTTTGGGCTGATTTTGATAACAAAGGTAACATCGCTATCGCTTGGCGTGATCATAGAAATGGAGCTGGAACAGGCTATGCCACTGCATCAGAAATTTGGGGTGCGGTGAAATGGAAAGATTCAACAACTGTTTCGGCGAACTTTAGAATCAGTGATACATTGACTGCTTACAATGCAACTTATCTTGATGCAGATGGCAATGATTTTATGTGTGTAACAATGGCGAATGATACGCTGAATGCAGCTTGGGGCGATGTTCGTACAGGTCATTTGAATATTTATTTTAGCCGTGTGGCATTGAAACATAATAATTCAACTTCGGTACAAAACATTGTGCATGAAGAACTACCAACGCTAAGAATTTATCCAAATCCAGCGCATGACAATTTGAAAATTGAACAATTTGAAAATTTGAAAATGATTGAAGTGTCTGATTTGAGTGGAAAAAAAGTTTTATCCTTCAACAAGTTCATAATCACTGGTCATGGTGAGCTTGTCGAACCAACTATCAATGTTTCCAAGTTACAAAGAGGAACTTACATGCTGAAAGCACAAGATATTTTTGGAAATGAATATTCTTCAAAATTTGTGAAGCAATAAATTTTTCTGAAAAAAAAACAGCAACAATTTTCATCGTTGCTGCTTTTTTAAAATTTACTTTTCACTCTTTTCAATTTAAATTTCCAATCGTTTTATCTTTTGGATATTTTACCGAATAACTCAATCGCAACGATTTATTTTCTTGCGATTTCAAATCCATGCGCCATTGCACTTGCCCTTTTTCCGCATCCACAGCGGCGTTCGACTTTTCGAGTAATTCAATTTCAATATCTTTATCAGTAGTAATCGGATATTGGTCGAGCATAATTAAACTCACTGCATCTTTCTTCGTGTTGCGAATTGTGATGTCGTAAGTGAAGATTTCTTTTCGCGAATTTCCAATTGTTTTTCGTGTCGAAAAATCTTTTACTTTTTGGCGGTTGATAATTATTTTTTTATCTCTACCCATGCTGAAACTCAAGGTATCACGGGTGTTTCGAGTATCTACAAAACTTTGACCTACATAAGTTCCTTCAAAGAAAATGTTGGCATTAGCTGGTAGCAAATTCAACTTTTCCCAATCGGTAATTCGAGCCAACAAGAAAGCATCTTTATCCAATTTCGGCACGGCATAATATTGATAAGTGGCTGGCAATTCATAATCAACCATGCTCACCAAATGCACTTTGCCATCACTCGGAATGTTGTATTTCAAATCAATTTCAAAAGTTGCATTCAGCTGCGATTCATTAACTGTGGTGTATTGTGTGAGCGAATTTGTTTCTTCTGCTTTTCCTGCATCATCAGCAGTTACTTTATAAGCTTTCATTTTCGGAGCAGACAACGATTCGTTTCTTGTCATGGCAGCAGGTGCGCTAAAATCAAACCCTCCCATTTTTGCTACAACATAAGTGTATAAATACCAAGGATTCAAAACAGGGCTGGTGCCGCTTTCATTGGGGTTTCCAGTGCTGATGGTGAGTTTTACATCATCCCAATTTGCGCCTGTGTTTTGCCAAACTTGCGCTTTGTAATAGAGCTTTATTTTGCTTTGAATATTTTCACATCGCAAATCATAAATCGGATTCCAACCTGCATTGGCATTCATGTAGGTAAGACTGAAATCGGCATTGGTAGCAGCGTTTGCTACTACTTGCAAAACAATTTCGCCAGTAGGTTGATTGGCTTTTGTATTTTCGTCAGCTAATTGATTGTTCAATTTATCTATCTTTTCTTGATTTTTTTTGTCTTTAAAATCGAGTTCTAAAACATCAGCTTTTATGTCGGTTGACTTTTTAAAATAGTAGTCCATCAACTTTTGCAATTCTAAAACCGACAACCCAACATTAGCACCACCAACTGCTTTATTGTAATCAAATACACTCAATTGTTCGTTATCAACTTTTCGTTGATTATCAATTTTTGAATTGATGTTGTTTAAAATTTCCAACGAATCTTGCAGCATTTTTGCTCGTGGTGTTTTTTGATTTTGATTCAAATAATTCAACCGATATTCGGTAGATTGAATCGTTACACCATTCACACTTCCCACCTGCAAAGTTTGTTGATTCAAATTAGCAGGCAAGCCTTCTACAATTACTGTGGATGAGCCTTGCGGTAGATTAGCTTGAAAATGATTGTTGATTTCAGCACCTTGCAAATAAACTGTTGCCGATGTAATTTTTGATTTTACTTTAATTTCTTTTTGTGCAAAAACAGAAGCCGAAATGGCAATTAAAATTGCCGAACAAAAAATGTGTTTCATGATTTTTAAGTTTTTATTTTTTATGGAGATGCAAACATCTTGCCGATTGCATACATTAATCTGGTTAATAAAACGTGAAGATAAATTAAAACCTCAGTTGAAATTTATTCGCTAAAATTGCAGTCGCAAAATCAACAAATTCTGCCAACAACTACAAAAATATTTAGCGAAGATGAATTGGTTGCTCAACTAAAAATTGGTAACGAAAAGGCGTTTAATTATTTGTATGATAATTATTCGAAAGCCTTATTTGCTGTGGTATTTCAGTTATTGCAAAATCAAATTTTAGCCGAAGATGTATTGCAAGAATCGTTTGTAAAAATTTGGAAAAACATTGCTCAATATGATAAACAAAAAGGAACTTTATTTACTTGGATGTTGAATGTGTGTCGCAATCAAGCCATTGATGCCACTCGGAGCAAAGGTTTTAAAAATGCACAACAAAACCAAACGATTGAAAACAACGTAAATGTTTGGAGTAAAAGTGTAGATAGTTTCAAGCCCGAAAATATTGGCTTGCTAAAATTGCAGGATAAATTGAAACCTGATTATCGTGAAGTAATTGATTTGGTTTATTATAAAGGCTTTTCGCAAAGCGATGCAGCTGAATGGTTGAAGATTCCTATCGGAACGGTAAAAACTAGATGCAGAGCAGCTTTGATGGAGTTAAGAAAATATTTTGATTAAGAAATGACACCAAAAGAATTAATAAAAAGTGGTAATTTAGAACTGTTCGTTGCAGGAAATCTTAACGAAGCAGATACCCATTTGGTGTATGAAGCCATGCAATCATTTCCTGATGTGCAAAAAGAAGTGGAACGCATAGAACAAGCTATGATAGTAGCTTTAGAGCATGAAGACAAAAATCCATCATCGGCAGTTAAAGAAAATATTTTGAAGGAATTGAACTTAGCAAACTCGAATATTTTAGAATTTGTACCCAAGAAAAAATCCTTCTTTTGGCAATATGCAGCAGCTGCAATGCTACTGTTATTAATTGGTTCAGGGTTTTTGATAAGCAATCTGATGAAGCAGCGGAGCGATTTGCATGCATCACTTTTTCAAATGAAAAGTGATGATGAACAACTGAAATGGCAAAATGAAAATTTGCAAAAAAGTGTAGAAAAAGATTTTTCCGATTTGAAAGTCTTTCGTTCGCATGATTTTAAAAGAGTAGGATTGGCAAGCGTTTCGGGTGAACATAAAATGGTGTGTGTGTATTGGAATAATGTTACGCATCAGTTGTATTTAGACAATTGCGGATTAGCTGACCCAGGCAATGGCAAAGTTTATCAATTGTGGGCAATGAAAGATGGAAAGCCAATTGATGTTGGATTGTTTGATAAAAATACTTTCAACAATGGCTTGCAAGCAATGAAAGAAGTTGATGTAGCACAAGCATTTGCAGTAACTATTGAAAATGCAGGTGGTGCAAGCATTCCAACGCTTTCAACCATGCAGGTGTTAGGTAAAATTTAACTTCAAATTTTTATCCTTTATTCATTTCTGCTTACTTTCAACTTCTCATTTTTGAAGTATGTACCCTAATCTCTCTTATTTTTTCAACGATTTATTCGGCGGTCATTTACCAGATTTTTTAAGCAAATTGCTACAAGTGTTCAACACCTTTGGTGTGATGCTGGCGTTGTCTTTTTTGGCAGCGGTTTACATTTTGAAAAAAGGATTGCAAGAAAAAGAAACTGCTGGCATTTTAAAACCATTGTTGCGAAAACAAATTATTGGCAAGCCAGCATCAGCTATGGAATTGGCTTTCAACGGTATTGTCGGTTTTGCATTGGGTTATAAATTGGGTTTGTTGATTTCGGATTTCAACAATACAACTGCAGATATTCAAGCAGCAGTTTTTTCATCAAAAGGAAATTTTATTACCGCAATAATTTTGGCAGCTTTAATGATGTATTGGGTTTATGCCGAAAAGAAAAAACAACAATTAGCCAATCCAAAAGAAGAAAACATTTTGTTGAAGCCAAATGATTGGGTGGGCGAAATATTTATTCGTGCTGCCATTGGTGGCGTTATTGGCGCAAAGTTGTTTGATTGTTTTGAAAATTGGAGTGCATTTATTGCCGACCCATTGGGTATGTTGTTCAGCGGCGCAGGTTTAACTTTTTATGGTGGATTAATTGTTGGAGCAATTGCAGTTACTTATTGGGTGATAAAAAATAAAATTTCATTCCATCGAATGGCTGATATTATTGCACCTTCATTAATGATTGCCTATGCTGTAGGTCGCATGGGATGTCAGTTTGCAGGCGATGGTGATTGGGGAATTTTTAACACTGCTTATGCTGTAAATGAAAATTCAAAAGTAATTGTGGCAAATTCGCCCAATGATTATCACACCACATTTCAAACACAAACCAATTTTTTCAACAATCATTTTGGCGATACAACACAAGCCCCTCATGCATTTTTCAAAGGACCTAGTTTTTTACCCAATTGGTTATTTGCTTACAACTATCCGCATAACGTGGGCAACGAAGGAATTGCTATGAAAAACTTTACGGGAAAGTATTGTGCCGTTTTGCCATTACCGGTTTTTCCAACACCACTATACGAAATTTTGATGTGCTTGTTTTTATTTTTTGTGATTTGGAAATTGCGAAATCGATTCAAATATCCTGGGCAAGTGATGGCTTTTTACATGATTGTAAACGGCTGCGAAAGATTTTTGATTGAGTTAATTCGGGTGAATAGTACCTACACCATTTTCGGTATTCATCCTACACAAGCCGAAATAATAGCGCTGATGCTGGTTTTAGTTGGGGTGATTTATTTTAATGTTGTACCTAAAATTGAAAAATTAAAATAGCAGTATTTAATCCTAAAATTAGCATTAATTCATTTTGTTTT
>CAIQHW010000286.1 GCA_903871715.1 uncultured bacterium | reverse complement strand
GGGTGTTTGCGAATTACATTGTTGCATTTGCAATGATAAAATTGCGATTGTGAAAATTAAAACTGGTTTCATTTTTAAAATTGTTTTCATCATTTACGATAACAATTTTATTTCGGTTTTTGTTTTAAAAATAAAAGCCCCGAAATAATTTCGAGGCTTTCATTTTACTAAACGAAAAAAAATTATTGTTCACGCATTGGATTACGGCTATATACCTTGCCATCCATGTATTCTTGCGTTGCTAAAATAGTTGGATGCGGCAACTTTTCGTAGTATTTGCTGATTTCAATTTGCTCACGATTTTCATGCACTTCTTCTAAATTATCGGTGCTGCTGGCAAACTCTGCTAATTTGCTATGCAACTCTTCTTTGGTTTGATTGCTGATTTGATTGGCACGTTTTGCAATCACCACTACTGTTTCGTAAGCGTTGTTGGTTTTAGCTTTTAAGGCATCCATGCTTCGTGTTTCAACACCAGGATTGCTCGGAACCATTTTTTTTGCTGGTGCAGGTGCAGCAGCAGGAACTGTAACTTTAGCCATTTTAATTATTGTTGCTTGTTTTTAATTTATCTAACTGATTCTTGGCGTCATCATAAATCACTTGCGCCTGTTTGGTATATTTTGAGGATGCAAATTTATCAATAAAATTCAAATAATAGGTCATCGTTTCATTTAATCTTTGTTCTTTTTTTGCGTTAATGCTTTGTCGGGCATAATCGTAGCTACTTCGCAAAATGCAAAAATTTAAATAATCGGGTTTTTTTGTATCGGGAAAATCTTTCAACACCGTCTTGAAAGCCACGACAGAAGCCTTGTAGTCGCTAATTTTGTAGTACAACTCTGCTGCATCAGTTTCTTTCTTTTCTAGCTTTTCTCTCAATTTGGTAATAATTTCATTTGCCTTTGGCACACGTGCATCTTCTGGATGGTTATTAATAAACAATTGCATCGCTTCCACGGCTTTGTGCGTATCGGCTTGGTCTAAAGTAACTTCGGGCGAAAGCAAATCGTAGCAATATGCCGACATGTATTCGCATTCCGTAGCATTTTCAAACGTAGGATAATTGTCGGAAATGTATTTAAAATGATAAGCCGCCATGGTGTAATTTTCACTTCCAAACTGACTCCAAGCATAATAGTAGTAAATGTTCTCAAAGTTTTTTGTGCCACGAAGTGTAGCCAAAACTTCTTCAAAAAGCGGAATTGCTTTTTCGTATTCTTCTTTGTTATAAAACTCTTTTGCTTTGGTTAATTTCAAATTTAAATCGCCGCTTTTCAATAATTTTTGATAAGGGTCGCACGATGAAAATTGACATCCAACCAAAGCGATGAAAAAATAAAACGCTATTTTTTTGAGCATGAAATGAATAACTTGTTTTTGGTAAAATTATTTTAACGAAATAAAAAAATTAAACAGCAGATGGCGTTGAAGTGGCTTCCATAGATACATTTGCAGCTGCAGATTTTTCCTGTGCTTTTTTAGCATCTTCCATTTCTTGTTTTTTGCGTTCATCAGTTTCTCTCATTTTTTGGCGCATATCTTTCAATTCGTTTTTAATATCC
>CAIQHW010000285.1 GCA_903871715.1 uncultured bacterium | reverse complement strand
ACCTTTATAAAGAGGCGATTATTGAAAAATAATCGTCTCTTTTTTTTACAAAAATCATTTGCTCAGTTTTTATTCACTACGTTTTTTACGCAGTATAGTAAGTGGTTTAACTTACTTGAAATTAGCCACCAGTAAGACTTTCATTCCCATTTCAACAAATAAAATTCCTGTTGTTGGAATTTTATTTGAGTTCATTTTTCATAACTAATTGATTATCACCAAAAACATTTTTTGGTATTGCTTTGGCATAAAGGGAAATATCTCGAACAAAACAATTCCTGAAAAATCAAGATGAAAAAGATAATTATTTTACTAGTAGTTTTAGCAGTAAGCGTAATTTTATATTCGGCAAATGCGCAAACAAAATTTGTTTTACCTGCCAATTTAACAAAAGGAAATTTTAGTGGTAATGGCTCCGGCAATACTGCGTTAAAAACATCGTTTATTTTTTCGTCGTCAAGTATTGCACCATTCAATACTGATACGTCTGATTCATGGAGCGTTTCGTGGGTGGATTATGATAATGATGGCTACGATGATTTGTTTTATACCAACAAAGATGGTGTGCATCCCAACTTATTGTATCGAAATTTAGGGAATGGAACTTTCAAAAAAATTACCAATTCGCTTTTAGTTCAAACAATATCAACCGCCTCTACAGCTACTTGGGCTGATGTAGATAACGATGGCGATTTAGATGTGTTCATTGCCAACGATACTCGTTTTTTCAACAGTTTATTTTTGAATGATGGCAAAGGAAATTTTACATTGAACATCAACAGTGGTTTATCTAACTTGGTTGGTTATTATCAAGGTGCTGCTTTTGCAGATTATGATAAAGATGGCTTTGTAGATTTGTATGTGGGCAATTATATGCCTACTCGATTCAACGAACTCTATCATAACAATGGTAATGGCACTTTTTCGAAAGTTACTAATACGCCCATTACTATGCAGCAGGGCAATGGTGTTGGAGCCACTTGGGCAGATTATGACAATGATGGTTTCCCTGATTTATTTGTACCCAATAATCATCAACTAACCAACATGTTGTATCACAATTTAGGAAATGGACAATTTGCAGCAGTTACCAATTCGCCTATTGTGCAAGATGGTGGAGCCTCTGTAGCTAGCTGCTGGGGCGATATTGACGGCGATGGCGATTTAGATTTGTTTGTTGCCAATTCGAATGTTGCGTTTGGAAATTATTTGTATCGCAATGATGGTGCTGGAAAATTCACCAAAATTACGAACAGTATTTTGAGTAATGGTGGGCATTCGCATGGTTGCAACTTTATAGACGTCGATAATGATGGCGATTTAGATTTAATGGTTTGTAATGATGTAGGTGTAAAATTTTTGTACATCAACGACGGCACGGGAAATTTTACTGCCAAAACTGATGAACCTGTAAACGTTGACTATGGCTATTCTTTCGCTAATAGTTGGAGTGATTTTGATAGAGATGGCGATATGGACGTAGCAGTGGCTACGCACAGCAATCAAAAGAATTTTTTGTTTACCAACAACACCAATTCAAACAATAAAAACACATGGGTGAGTATAAAATTGGTGGGCAATTATTCTAACAAATCGGGCATTGGCACACGAATAAAAATCTGCACCAGCGGCAAAAAACAAATTTTAGAAGTAAATGCACAATCGGGTTTTGGTGGTCAAAATTCTTTATGGAATCACTTTGGATTAGGCTCTGCTTCAGTGATTGATAGCATCATTATTTATTGGCCTTCGAACGTACAACAAGTAATTTTAAAATCTTGTGTAAATAAATTTATGACCATCAACGAAATGTCGTCCACCAATGTAAGTGGTATGATTTATCAAGATGCAAATAATAATTGCACAAAAGATGCGAATGAAAACGGTATTGGAAATATCAAATTGTTAATTACACCAGGCAACATTATTGCCACTACGGATAACAACGGCAAATACAGTGTGCAACTGAACAATGGCTCATACACCATTTCACCAAAATTGACTTCTACTTGGCAAAATGGATGCACGGCTTCCTATAAAATCACAATCAAAAATTGTACATCAGCTAACAATATTAATTTTGGATTAAAAGCTGCAAACCAAGGCGCCGACTTATTTGCAAGCGTTTCATCCACTGCCATGAGAAGAGGATTTAAAAATCAATTGGTGATGGAATATGGAAACATGGGTTCGCAAACCAGTTGCACTGATACACTGAAACTTACTCTTGACAACAACTTGGTGGTTTTTAGTGCCACCATTCCTTGGAGTTTTAAAAAGGATAATAGTTTTTATTGGGTGGTTAAAAATTTAACTGCAGGTCAAATTTTTACAGTTTACTTGAACGATTCTATCTCAAGAAATGTAAACATTGGTACATTGATTTCTTTAAGCACTACTATTAGTGGGCATTGCAACGAGTTGAATATGGCTAACAACAAATTTAATTTCAGTCAAAAAACTGTGGGCGCAATTGACCCCAATGAAATGCAAGTGTTTGTAAAACAAAATGACAACACTGAATATGTAAGTAAAACTGATACGCTCCATTATCGCATCAGCTTTCAAAATGTGGGCAATTATGAAGCTACAAATGTGATGATTACCAATCAAATTCCAGATGGATTAGATGCTTCTACTTTTCAGCAAGGTATGTCGAGCAGCCATTATCAAGTAAGCATCAGCGGCAACACCATTACTTGGATTTTTGATAGCATTCAATTGCCTGATAGTTCGATGAATCAAGCTGCCAGCAATGGTTTTGTAGAATTTACTTTGCAACCAACCAACAATGTAGCAGCAGGTGATATAATTTTAAACAGCGCACAAATTCAATTCGATTATGAAAATCCATTGGAAACAAATCGAGTGAGTAATGTGATAAAAAATGAAGCTGCTGATAATCATTTCATGCAATTGTATCCCAATCCCAGCAATAGTTTCATCAATATGCAATTAGATAATTCTATCAGCGAAGAAGCTACTAACATAGTATCATACAGCATTTTTAATTTAAAAGGACAATTGATGCTGAATGTGCAAAATCAATCGGCAACGCTGCAACATGTGGATATCGGTAGTTTTCAAAGCGGTTGGTACATTGTCGAAGCATTAGATGAAAAAGGAAAAACACACCAAGCAAAATTTATTAAGCAATAATTTTTTAGAAGAATTTTGTTCACCCTAAGTACAGTTTTATTTTGTTTAAAAACCATCTGGCATTTTTGAAACCACCAAAAATGCTGGATGGCTTTTTTTATTTCGGCACCATTTTTTTTAACACATCTTTCTTCATTGGCTTTTGTATATTTGTACAAACAATAACTAAGCGATGAAAAATTTATTTGAACAACAAACACAACAAGAAATCATTAGCCGAATAAATTCATTATCGGCAAATAGCCAACGCCAATGGGGTATGATGGATGCAGCCCAAATGTTGGCACACGCCGCCACACCTTTAGAATATGCTTTGGGCATTAAACAAGGAAAACAATCTTTAATAGGCAAGATATTTAAACCCTTTGCCAAAAATGTTTTTTTTGAAGAAAAACCTTACAAACAAAATTTACCCACCGCACCCGAGTTTAAAATTGCACCAGCCGACCAAAAACAATTTGATGCAGAGAAAAAGAAATTGGTGGATTTATTGCATCGCTTTCAAGGTGATGGAAAAAATGAATTGGGCAAGCACCCACATATATTTTTGGGAAAAATAACTGCCGATGAATGGGCACGAACCATGTATAAACATTTAGACCATCATCTGCGGCAGTTTGCAGCATAAGCCAACAAGCAAAAACAGATACAGCTCAAAAAATCAAACATAGGTGTTAAAGAATTAAACATAGGGATGACAGAATTACAGGTAGGCATGAAAGAATCAAACATAGGGATGACTGAATTACAGATGGGTATCAATTTTTCAAACATAGGCGTTAATTTTTTAAGCATCCGTATCAATTAATTAAACATCCGTGTAGTTGAATTAAATATCCGAGTAACTGAATCGAACATCCGAGTAGCTGAATTAAGCATAGCAGTAGTTAAATCAAACATAACATATCATTTCTTTCCTTTCAAGTTTTAAAAACTTGGAAAGTGCAACAAAACATTCAAACACCTTAAACCAACAAAACAACCAACCATGAAAAACAAAACATTACCCATCTTCATCGCTTTCCTATTATCATTTCAATTGGCGAAGGGGCAAACTTGGAAAGAATTATGCGGAACAGATTCTTTATCCGCCAATAGCGTCATTGAAAATATTTGTAGCGATGCCACTGGCAATATTTATGCTGCTGGCGATTTTACCAATTCAAACTTCAGTTATTATGTAGCAAAATGGAATGGCTCCAGTTGGAGCGAATTAGGTGGTGTCAATGCTTTAGCGGCAAACTTCGATATTTATAGTATTTACAGCGATATCAACAGTAATATTTATGCAGGTGGATATTTTACCAATGCAAGTGGGAAATATTATGTAGCCAAATGGAATGGAATTAATTGGAGCGAATTGGGTGGAGCGAATGCTTTAGGGGCAAACGGTTACATTTATGGTATTTGTAGCGATGCCACAGGTAATATTTATGCCGCTGGTAATTTTAGTAATTCAAATGGTGCTTTTTATGTAGCAAAATACAATGGTACAACTTGGAGCGAATTAGGTGGAACGAACGCTTTAGCAGCGAATGGCTACATTAATAGTATTTGCAGCGATGCCGCAGGCAATATT
>CAIQHW010000284.1 GCA_903871715.1 uncultured bacterium | reverse complement strand
TATGGCAATTAATATTTTTGAAGGTACCCCTTTTTGCAACATTCTACCCACCATCGGCATACAAAATCCAGTGAACAATGCGCCAGGTGTAAACATCAAACCAGTATCAGTGGCAGTAAAACCTAACCATGCCTGCACAAAAATTGGGATGATAAAAACTGTTGAAAACAAAACAGCACCCATCACAAAACTTAATGAAACACCCAACCCAACATTGCCATGCGTCAACACTCTTAAATCTACTACGGGATGTTCGGTAGTTAATTCTCTCCACACAAATCCTACAATGCCAATGATGGCAGTAACGAAAACACCAAGAATGAAGCGGCTTTCAAACCATTCGTTTCTTTCACCTTGTTCTAAAAATAATTGTAAAGAACCAATTCCAACAATCAATAAAAATATTCCAAGCCAATCAATAGATTTTTGCTTGACGACAAACGGATTGTCTTTTACAAAAATCAGTGTCAAGAAAAAAGCAATTAATCCTATTGGGACATTCACATAAAATAGCATTGGCCATTCAAAATGGTCAATAATATATCCACCCATTAATGGTCCTAAAGTTGGTCCCAAAATCACCCCCATTCCAAACATCGCCATCGCCATTCCCATTTTTTCCTTCGGATAAATTTCTGTTAAAATAGTTTGTGAAGTGGTCATCAATGCTCCACCACCAACACCTTGAATGAATCGCCAAAAAACCAATTCCCAAATTCCCGAAGCATGTCCACACATAAAAGAGCCAAACGTGAACAGCAAAACCGAGCCAGCGAAATACCATTTTCTACCAAATTGCGAAGCCAAAAAACCCGACATAGGGATGATGATAATATTCGCAATCGCATACGATGCAATCACCCAACTAATTTCACTCACCGTTGCGCCCAAATTGCCCATCAATGTTTTTGTAGCCACGTTCACAATCGTAGTATCCACCAATTCCAACAGTGCACAAAGCACCACTGTAATTGTAATAATCACACGTCTGTAACCGTACTCCACTAAGGCATTCGAGTCGTATTGTATGTTTGCTGTCGCCATTTTTTAATTAGTAATTACTAATTGAAATTATTAATTGTACTTCACCTCCACCACACAATTCATTCCTGGACTCAAACGATATTTTTCTTTGTCGAAATTTTTAATCAGAATTTTCACAGGAATTCTTTGCACCACTTTTACAAAATTTCCAGTTGCATTATCGGTTGGCATTAATGAAAACTTGCTACCAGCACCATCTTGAATGCTTTGTACTTCACCTTCCAATTTCAAACCATCAAATGCATCTACCTCAATATTTGCAGGCATTCCAGCTTTAAATAAAGCAGTTTGAGTTTCTTTAAAATTAGCAACCACCCAAATATTTTCGCCATCAACAATGTACATCATAGTTTGACCTACATTCACCAACTGCCCAACCTGTAAGGCTTTGCGACTTACAAAACCATTATATGGCGCAGTGATAACTGCATAACTCAAATTCAATTTCGCCATTTCCAATTCCGATCTTTTTTGTTGTACCAACAATTCAATCGGCTTCATTTGGCTGCCCACACTATTTGCTTGCAAACTCGATGCACTCGATTGATTCTTCGCTGTGTTCAATTGCATTTGCGCCACTTTTACCATTTTATCTGCTGATTCCTTATCCGCTTTTGCGTTGTCAAACTGTTGCTGGGTAGCGCTTTTCAGCTCCACCAATTTTTCGTAGCGATTAAAATCTTGTGTGGCTTTCCATAATTTTATTTGTGCAGCATCTAAGTTTGCTTGCGCTGTTGCTATCGCAGAATTAGAAACGGTAGCCGTTTCATCAGCTGCTTTTGTGCTGATGCCACTCACATGCAAATTGGCTTCAGCACTGGCTAAAGCAATTTCTGCTTGTTTCACTTTTAATTCTAAATCAGCTACATCCAGCATTGCCAGTGTATCGCCTGTTTTTACTTGTTGATTGTCTTTTACAAAAACTTTTGCCACAAAACCAGAAACACGAAATGACATCGGCACCACATTTGTTTCCAATTGCGCATTATCAGTGTTTTCATAGTGCATTGAATAATTTACTTTCTTCACTACATAAAAAAGAATTGCCAGCACAACAACGCCTGCAATGACGGGCAACACTTTGTTTTTCTTTTTTGGTGTTTCGATATTTTCCATTTTTAATTATTGTTTTAGAATTGAATTTTTAGTTTTTAAATTTATTTTTCGATTGAACGCATGTATTTGTAATAAGCCAATAATGCATCACACTTGGCTTGTACTTGATTGATTTGCGATTGAATCATTTGGGTATCTGCATCAATCAAATCACTGAATAAAGCTGTTTGATTATCGAATCTATTTTTAAAAATGCGGTCGTTTTCTTTTGCTTGGGCTAACGCTTGCTCAGCCAGTTTTAATTTTTTTTGTTGCAGCAAATAGTTTTTTTGAGTGGTGAATATTTCTTGTTTCAAACCATCATTAATTTGCTCCATTGCTAATTGGGACATTTTCAAGTTGCTTTTTGCTTCATTCACTGTTGTCTTTGTTGTGAACAACTGTGTTAAATTCCAATTCAACGTAACACCAATGTCCCAAGTGTTTTTCAATTTCCATTCCATCGGAAATACACGTTGATTAGGCTGATTATAATAGTAATTAAACCCAGCAGAAATGACTGGATAATAACTTGCTTTTGCAATTTTTACTGAACTCATTGCTGCATCACTTCTCCATTTTGCACTTAACCATTCACTTCTTTGAGTAGATTGAAATGCAGCGTCAATAGGCACTTCACGATTGGTGTTTAAATCAGCATCATTTAATTCCAGCAATGTGCTTTCTGGTAAGCCCAATAAAATATTTAAGTTGTAATTTAATGTGGCAACAATATTTTCGACTTCCGATTTTGAAATTTCTAAATTCGATTTTGTTAACTCTGCTTTCAAAACATCATTGTCTAATGCCATTCCAACCTTTTCAAAATTTTTCACATCATCAATTCTGGCTTGCATCATTTTCAAATTTTCATCCAATAATTTTTGTGATTCAATCGCTTTGAATAAATTGAAATAAATATTAGCCACTTGCAATTTTAAATCAACTGCATCTTTTGTTGCATCGGCTTTTCCAGATTCAATTTGTGCATTAAACATGGATGCATAATTGTAGGTTCTAAAGCCAGTAAAAATAGGTTCTTGAACCGATGCACGATTATAAAATTGGTCAAGAATCTGAGGATTTAAAACAAAACTTTTTCCAAAAAAGTTAATTGGTGGCAACTCTTGAATATTGTTGCTAATTCGAGTGTAATTGTTCATTAATGTTACAGATGGAATCAATGAATTGTACAATTCATTTTTGTGTAACTGATTCACATCGTTTTTTAGTTTTGAAATTTTCAGAGCTGGACTATGCTGCGAAGCCATATCCATTGCTTGTTGCAAGGTGATGGTTTGCTTTTGTGCCATTGCAAAGTTTGCAAACAACACCAAAGCAATCATCGAAAATAAATGGTGCTTAAAAGTAAAATTCATTATTTGGTCAATTGATTTTTGAGTAAATTTTTTAAATGTTCTTTCATTCTTTGTTTAAATGGTTCGCTCAAAGCCTCTTCCATGTTTGTTGCGCCCGACATTTTTAAACAAGCCATATTGCTGTTAATGTACATCATTAATGTGCCAAACATGGTCATGATTAAAAAAGCTGTATCCGTTTTTTTGAAAACTTTTTTCTTTACTCCTTCTTCAATAATGTTTTCAATCACTGAAAAATTATCCATCATTTTATTCGACACATGCCTTGATAAACCTGCACGTTTGTTGCTGCTTATTTCTTTGAAAATAATTTGCACCATGCTTTTGTTTGTAAAAAAACGTTCCACATAAACATCTACAATGGCAAAAAGTTTTTCC
>CAIQHW010000283.1 GCA_903871715.1 uncultured bacterium | reverse complement strand
AGCACAAGTAAAACAAATTTATATTAATGCAGATAGGGATATGGAAATAGTTCCATTAGTAGGGGATCAAAAAATAATTTTTGGCGACACTACAGCAATGGACGAAAAATTTAAAAAGCTCCTAACCTTCTATCAACAAGGCTTAAACATTACTGGTTGGTGGAATAAGTATTCATCTATCAATTTAAAATTTAAAAATCAAATTGTTTGTACTAAAAAAATAAACCCTGTTAGTAAACCAGTAATTAGTCAATCAATACCAGTTAAACAAACCGAAAAACCTACAAAGAAAAAGGTTTAAAGAAACAATAAATAAACATATGGAAGCATCAGAAATTGTAGTAGGATTAGATATTGGAACAACAAAAATTGTTGCCATAGTTGGTCGCCGAAATGAATTCGGGAAAATAGATATTCTTGGTATGGGTAAATCAGAATCATTTGGTGTAGCCCGTGGAGTGGTTCAAAACATTGACCAAACAGTTCAATCAATTAAAACGGCTGTTGCAGATGCTGAAACAAAATCAGGAGTAGAAATCAAAGTTGTAAATGTTGGTATTGCTGGGCAACATATAAAAAGCATGCAAAGTCGTGGAAGTAAAACACGCGCAGGCAACGAAGAAGAAATATCTCAAAAAGACATTGATGCACTGATTGATGACATGTTTAAACTTGTTATGCAACCGGGTGAAGAAATAATTCATGTGTTACCACAGGAATATATTATTGATAACGAACAAGGTATTCGAAATCCAATAGGTATGTCGGGTGTTCGATTGGAAGCAAACTTCCACATCATATCAGGACAAATTGCGGCCGCAAAAAATATTTATAAATGTGTTAAACGTGCTGGCTTAGAAGTTTCTGAATTAACATTAGAACCACTTGCGTCGGCAGATGCCGTTTTAAGTGATGAAGAAAAAGAAGCAGGAGTGGTGTTAGTTGATATTGGTGGTGGAACAACCGATGTGGCTATTTTTCAAAATGGAATTATTCGCCATACGGCAGTAATTCCTTTTGGCGGTAATGTAATTACAGAAGACATCAAAGAAGGTTGCACCATCATAAAAAATCAGGCGGAATTATTAAAAATAAAATTCGGTTCGGCATTAGCAAGCGAAAACCAAGAAAACGAAATTGTTTCCATTCCCGGCTTAAGAGGCCGTCCACACAAAGAAATTTCGATTCGTAACCTATCGGCCATTATACAAGCACGAATGGAAGAAATTGTGGAGCATGTGTATTATGAAATTAAAAATTCGGGCTACGAAAAAAAATTAATTGCTGGCATTGTTGTTACAGGTGGTGGAGCACAATTAAAACACATTACACAATTAATTGAATTTATTACTGGAATGGATACACGCATTGGTTATCCAAACGAACACTTAGCAAAAGGAAGTGAAGATGTGACAAGCCCTTTGTTTTCTACTTCTGTAGGGCTTATTATACGTGGATTACAAACAATTGACAAACAAAACAAAAACACCATTTCAGTACCAAAAACAGATACTATTATAACACACACAGATGAAGAAAAAAAACGAGGAAGTTTTTTCAAAAAAATAAAAGATT
>CAIQHW010000282.1 GCA_903871715.1 uncultured bacterium | reverse complement strand
TGTTTACCTTTCTAAAATAATTTAAAAAATCACTTCACAATAAAAACTCATGCTCCAATATTTTCTCGAAAAGCCTTATTTCTACAGCATTTTGCTGCTTACCATTATCACTTCATTAATTGGTTTTTCGAGCCACGATTTTTTTAACAAGAATAAATTTTCGCCGTATCTAGTTTATCGAAATCCAAAAGATTGGCATCGTTTTATCACCGCCGGTTTTTTACATGCCGACTTTCTGCATCTGTTTTTCAATATGTATGTGTTCTATTCTTTCGGCAATTTTTTAAATTTTAGTTTCCAAATGCTGTTTGATAAATGGGGCAATATTTTGTTTTTATTCCTTTATGTATCGGCTATTGCGGTGGCATCATTACCTACATTTTTTAAGCAAAAAAATAATTACAGTTATGCCAGCATTGGTGCCAGCGGTGCTGTGGCAGCTATTTTATACGCTACCATTTTAATTGAACCCAATGCAAAGCTAAGTGTGATGGGCATTCCGATGCCAGCCATTGTTTTTGGCGTAATTTATTTATCTGCCGAATTTTTTATGGGCAGAAAAAATAACGACAACATCAATCACGATGCACACTTTTGGGGAGCGTTATACGGCTTCATTTTCACCGCCATTTGCAAACCCGATTTGTTAATCTCGTTTGTTGAAAGTATCAAAGCTATGATGTAATAAAATGGTTGAAATGAAGCAGACATCAGCTATTCATCGCCAATCGCTTGTAATTTCATTTCGGTAGCCAATGCACTACCTAAATATTTTTCCACCGCATTATGCACCAAATATAAAAGTGGTGTAAGCACCACTGCCACAATAAATTTGTAGATATAATTGCCCACACAAATGGTCATCACAAAACCAAAACTCCATTGCGATTCGGGCGGATAATTTGCCCATCGAGGATAAATATAAAACGCAATAAACAACACCACAAAACTATCTACCAACTGCGAAACGATGGTGCTGCCTGTGCTTCGCAGCCACATCATTTTTTCGCCTGTTACTTTTTTGATTTGATGAAATATCACCACATCCACAATTTGCCCAATCATAAATGCGGTGAGCGAACCGATGATGATGCCCAAACCTTGTCCAAAAATTTGTTGATACGCCAAATCCATATTCGGCACACCCACCGATTTTTTACTCACCACCCAAAAATTAGCAGGCGTTAATTTCATGCCGATAAACAACATCAAAAATGCGTAAGCCAACAAACAAACTGTTAGGTACGATAAAAATTTTACGCCCTTTTTTCCAAAATATTCGTTGATAATATCGGTCATAATAAATACCACAGGCCACAACAAAACACCTGCGGTAAGATTGAATGAAAAGCTGTTGCCAAATATTTTTAAATCCATAGGATTCAAGCCCAATGAGCCTTCGAGCGTAAATAATTTTACACCCATAAATTCGGCAATCAAAGCATTGGCTATAAAAAATCCGCCAAGAATTAAAAACAAACGACTTCCTTTTTGATGAACTGGAGATTGGAGCATGAAGATTTTTTTGTGTTAATGGTAAACAAAAATAAAATAAAACAGTTTGCCGAACGATTTTAAAATTGAAAGATTAAGTTTGCAAACATTTTTTTGCAATGATGGAATTTAACCTCACCATTTTGGGCAACAACTCCGCCATTCCTTCGCATGGCAGGCATCCGGCTGCACAAGTGTTGCAAATGGGCAATGAGTATTTTTTGATTGATTGTGGCGAAGGCACACAAATGCAAATGAATCATTTCGACATCAAGCGAAGCCGAATCAATTACATTTTTATCAGCCATTTGCATGGCGACCATTTTTTTGGGTTGATAGGGTTGCTCAATTCTTACAGCTTATTGCGAAGAGAAAAAACGCTGCATATTTTTTGTCACCAGCCTTTAAAAGCCTTGATAGATATACAATTGCAAACTTGCGGCACGGTGCTAACCTTTGAAATTGAGTATCATTTTTTGCCCGATAAGCAGCAAATAATTTTTGAAAACAAACAAACCATGGTGCAATGTTTTCCATTGCAACATCGCATTGCTTGTTTAGGTTTTTTGTTTAAAGAAAAAGTGGAAGGCCGAAAAATTTTGAAAGACAAAATCGAAAAATATAAAGTGCCTATTGCGCAAATGGAAGCCTTAAAAAACGGCGAAGATTTTGTGGATGCAAATGGAACGGTGATTGATAATGCCTTGCTCACGGCTGATTTGCCGCCAGCTCGAAGTTATGCTTATGTAAGCGATACACTTTTTTTACCCGAAATTGCAGCGCATATTCCCCAAGTAAATTTGTTGTATCACGAAGCTACTTTTAAAAACGAAGATGCCCAACGAGCTGCCGATACTTTTCATTCCACTGCCTCACAATCGGCTACCATAGCCCATTTAGCCAAAACAAAAAAATTATTGGTGGGGCATTTTTCAGCAAAATATCATCAAGAACATTTGCAAGAATTGCTACAACAGGCTCGAGAAATTTTTACCGAAACCATTATTTCGGAAGAAGGTAAAAAGTATGAAATAGAATAAGTGGTTTAGATTTTTCACTCACTACAATTACTCCTTTACTAAAAATTAATTTTCTGTTTCAAATAAATTTGATTTGTAAAATGAAAAAAATAATCCTCGTTTTTGTGGTAATCATTTTTTCTGCCCAAGCATTTTCGCAAACATTTAATCGCAACATTACTAAAATGATTCCCGATGGTGGCACTATGCAAGATACGCTACCAGTAAGCAGTTTGCCGCCTTTTATCAATTCTATTTTAGGTATTGAAGAGGTGATGATTAATATTCAACATGCCAATGCTGGTGAAATTACGGCTTGGCTAATTTCGCCCAGCGGCACAAAAATTTTACTCACCCAAAACAATGGATGGGGTGGTGCTAATTATCAAACTACCCACTTTAATTATCAAAGCGGTTCATCGGCTGTTTACTTAAATGGCGCACCTTTCAACGGCAATTTTCAACCGCAAGAATGGTTGGGTACATTGAATGATGCACAAAATCCAAATGGAAATTGGTTGTTACAATTGAATGATTGTTGCACACCCGATACTGGTTTTTTGTTGAACTGGAGTATTACTTTTAGTGGTACGCCTGCACCTGTAATGCCCGACACTACTCGATTGCCGATTGTGGAAGTATTTACCAATGGACAAGATATTGTAGACGAACCAAAAATTGCAGCCACCATGAAAATCGTTGACAATGGAGTAGGGGCGTTGAATCATTATGCCGATGCGCCCAAATTTAATGGTAATATTGGTATTGAATATCGCGGCAGCACTTCACAAACATTCCCTCAAAAGCCTTATGGATTGCAAACTTGGGATAATGCAGGAAATAATTTAGACACTTCCATCATGGGTTTTCCCACACAACACGATTGGATTTTTTATCCGCCTTATGATGATAAAAGCCTGATGCGAAATGTGTTGATTTATAACATTAGCAATCAAATGGGGCATTATGCCAGTCGCACCCGTTTTTTTGAATTATACGTAAACGGCATGTACGAAGGCATTTACGTGTTTATGGAAAAAATAAAACAAGACAAAAACCGGGTAAATATTTCGAGTTTAAAACCATCCACCACTTCGGGCAATAAATTAACGGGTGGCTACATTATTAAGATTGATAAAACTACAGGTGCTCAAAATGGAGGATGGAGCGGTGTTTCGATGGTTTGTGATACACCTAATGTTTCCGAAAATCTTTATTATCAGTATGATTATCCCAGTTCGGATAGTATTGTGCCAGCACAGGAAACCTACATTCAAAATTTCATGACGCAATTTGAAAATTCTTTTCAAAACTATTCTTTGTACGACACGATGAACGGTTACAAAAAATATGTAAGTTTGAAAACTTTTATCGATCACTCAATGATGGTGGAATTGAGCCGAAACATTGATGGATACAGGCTTAGCAGCTATTATCACAAAGATAAAGATAGCAAAGACCCACACTTAAAAGCTGGTCCAATTTGGGATTATAATTTGTCGTTTGGCAATGGCGATTATTTACAAGCCACCGATTGCACTATTTGGCAATGGGCCTTGGTTTGCCCTGGAAACCCTGCATGGTGGCAGCTTATGTTTGAAAAAGATTCTGTTTATCGGCAAGAATATAAATGCCGCTACACCAATTTTAGGCAAAATGTTTTGTCGTGGCAAAACATTAATCGCGTCATTGATTCAGTGGAAAAAATTGTGCATTACGAACAAGTAAAAACTTATCAGCGCTGGCCTATTCTGGGCTATTACACTTGGCCCAATGCCTACTATCCACCTACGTTTCAGCAAGAAATTGACACTTTGAAAAAATGGATTCAACATCGTTTGCAATGGATGGATTCGCAATTGTTAGATACCAATTGTATCATCAAAAAAGATACAACGGTGCAACCAACGGGAATTTATTCTGCCCAGAATTTTTTAAATTCTTTTTCAGTTTATCCCAATCCAATTGGCAATCAACAACAATTTTTCGTAAGTTGGAAATCGAGCAGCCAACAGCCAGCAACTATTCAATTAACAACTCTTTCAGGCGTTTTAGTTGTTCAAAAAACTACAAATGTTGTTAGCAATAAAATTAAATTAGATGCTGCACAATTGCATTTAGCGGCTGGAATTTATTTTGTATCGCTTACAACAAGCGATGGAAAATGGACAAAGAAATTGGTGGTGGAATAATTTATGAAACAGGACTTTCAAAAATTATTTAGTGGCGTAACTAAACACTTTTTGCAATAAAGCACTTGCTTGTTGCATTGGATTAGCTCTAATATTTTTTTCTTCATCAGCCACTTTTAAAAATATGCCTTGAATGGCTTTGTCGGTTACATAGCCCGCCAAATCAGTGTTTACGGGTGTTACAAAAGGAATTTTATTGTACACATTCATCACATCACTCCAATATTTTGTAGCACTTACATTGTTTAATGATTGTTGTACTGTTGGTCTAAAAGCAGTTGTTAATGGGCTGGTGCAAGTACGTTTTAAATAATCAGTAGCCGATGTGCCACCACCTTTTAATATGCCCATAGCATCGGCAAAATTCATTTGCGTAATGGCGTTGATAAAAATTGGCTTTGCTTGCCCCGATGCATTTTCAGCAGCACGATTAAAAGACAATACCGCTTGGTCAACTAAGCTGCCCATGCCTAAATCTCTTAATTTTGCTTCTACATTTTGTGCTTGCGGTGGCATCAAAATTTTTACTGCAGCATCTTTAAAAAAACCATCTACCACTGATAATTTATCCGAACCTTTGTTGGTGCCTTGTTGCAAGGCTTGTTTTAAGCCACTAATAATTTCATTTTGCGTTGGTGTAGTATTTACGCCAGCGCCAGCACTATTTGCCACA
>CAIQHW010000281.1 GCA_903871715.1 uncultured bacterium | reverse complement strand
TGCCTTAGCAGCGTATTCACCTGCACCAAGAACCCATTGTTGGTAATCTTCGTTGTTCATGTTTGCAAAAAACTCAATCGCATTTTGCAATTCATTTGTTGCCGGATTAACATTTAAACCAGCGTGATGATGTTTTAAATTCAGCCAGGGAGTGCCAAAAGAAGTAATAACAGGCTTTCCTACAGACAGTGCTTCATAAATAGAGTGACCAAAGTTTTCGCTTTTACTTGGCAGTATGGCAATATGTGCCTTTTCAAGAAATGGTATCATTTCTGTTGGCTCCACTTCTCCATGATACACAACGTTTATATTAGAAGGCAATTGTTTAATTTGTTGCAAACACTCCTCCCAATAGGAATGATCTTTGATAGCACCACATATATGGTATTCGATGTTTGAGTTAAAATGTTGCAAAGATTTTAATACCAATAAATAATTCTTCATTGGGCTAATTAATGCAATACTCACCATAGAAAGCGAGTGCGCATTTTTTTGTAATGGAGCACTTGTAATGAGTTTGTTGGGGAAATTTCCTGCTATTATTATTCTAGCTGTTATTCCCATTTGATACTTGACGTACTGTTCTTCTATTTCATCTGTAACATGAAAGAAAATATTTTTTTGAATATTAAGCAGATTTAATAACGTTAGATATAATTTCTTCTTCCATTTCTTTTGCGATAGTGCTCCGGGGTGCATCATGCCTCTTACTGAAAGAATCTTTTTGGGAGCTTTGCTAAATAACAAAGGAATGATGTTGAATTTTAGCGAATAAATCCCCACAATATAAAGTACATCAGGATCATTCACTTTCATTAAAGTACTAATAGTAGAAAGCGTGTTCCATTTGCTAGTATACCAAACTGATGTATTGTCATTGTATTTCACCCATTTATCAATAGCTACATCTGTGAGCACTGTTCCATCTACATCCTTGTTGCTACATATTATTTGATACGAAATATTTTCATTGTATTGATTGACCATATTCACCAATGACTGAACAGGGCCTCCTGCTCTAAATGCCGGAGCAAACCAGGGGGTTATAATCAATATTTTTCTCAAGCTTTTTCGTATTTTTTATAAAAAGTCTTTTTGAAAATCGTAAAAATCACCCAAATTAAAAAAAGAGATTTTATGAAGTGCCCGAGGGAAGTTTGCAATTCGCAATCTGGCCTGATGGGATAATAATAAACCAAAGGAGCAAATAACAATAAAACAGGATAGTTTTTACTATATTGATGAAGCTTTATTAAGCCTAACGAAAAAAGAAAACCTAAGCAAAACATAAACACACACCCTCCAAAAACACCATAATTCAAATATCCATCTGAAAGTGACCCAAGTCCCATTGAAGTAGAAGAAGTTAAATTTATGCCGGAATATTTGGTAAAAAACTTTCGATCTCCAGCCTTGAGTTTGTCTTTATACAATAACCTAGGCAAAACTGCTGATTGAACAACTTGCTTCATTTCTACCCCTTCAGAATAAGGCATAATTCTAGGGATTCTATACATAACATTGGTTAATATAAATCCCTGATTGATACGAGTATTATTTTCTGCCAATTTTTCAAAACTGAATATGCTTTTATTTTTATTTGAACTTCTATAAGTCTCCTCAAAGGTATCAAGATCGCCGGTTGCTCCTGATGCTAATTTGGATCTATAATCACTTTTTGTAAGCTGAATAATAAGAGCTATAAATAAGAAAGAAATTAGTGCTAGTACTTTTACATTAAATGTTGGTTTTATTTTGATAGCATACACACAAGCTAGCATTATCAACCAAGTTAATAAATCGTGAAACATTCCTTGGCCAAGAGAACTTATCACAATGGAGGAAATG
>CAIQHW010000280.1 GCA_903871715.1 uncultured bacterium | reverse complement strand
TTTGATGTCTTTCATCAAACTTTCTGCTGTTTTTTTGTTGGTCATTTGTTCCATTTTGTTTGTTTTTAATTGTGAATAAATTTAACAAAATGTCTCTAATCTTTAACCGCTAATCAGTACACTTTCATTTGAAGCGGAACAGCCATCTGATTTTAGCGACCCGATGAGTGTGGTGGTAATGTAAGCCGCTAGCTTCTTGGGGAATATTTTGTTTCCATAAGCCTTTGCCAATTTGCTGGGAGGCAATAAAATGTTTGAGCATCAGACAAATCATTCACCTTAAGGCGGATGAATATGCTAACATGTAGTGTTAGAATCATAACATTCGGCAATAGGAAAGAACCTACTTTAAAGTATTTGAGAATTAAAAATTGTTAACAAGATGTTTGTAATTTTTATCCGTTAGGCTATTTTTTAATTTTAATAAGCATGTACTTTGCGTTATTGTTTTAATTTAAATTAAAACAAAACGGGGATGCCGAAAACCGCATAGAGTAAGCAAAAACTAAAACTAATAACAACATGAAAAAGACAATTCTCAGTGTCTTTCTGGGCTTATGCACAGCGTGTGCCATGGCTCAAACTGTTACCACACCAGCAGTGGTTTCGCCTGGAGGTAAAGAGATTGCTTCGGGTGGGGCAAAATTAATGACCACCATTGCCGAAGAATCTGCCACCACCTCCGTTATCAACAGCAATGGTGTAACGCTTACCCAAGGCTTTGAACAACCAGCTAATCCGAAAAAAATTATTTCGGGATTGTTAGATTTAGAAACCACCACCGATGGCAAATTTGTGGTGTATCCTGTTCCTGCTAGCAACAATGTTTGGTATGCTGTTACTTTTCCTGAATCGGGGCAAGTAGCCATGCAGGTTTTCGACATACAAGGTAGATTGTTGGATAACATTCCATCGCAAGCTTATGGCAGCAATAATAAGCTGGTAGCTTCTATCAATACACTTACTTATGCTTCTTGTACTTAAATTTTAAAAGCTGTTTTTACCAGCGGTAAACAATCATCAAAAACAATCTCAAAACAATTTATTATCAACAAATAAAACAACCAAATCATGAAAAAAATAAACTTACTCATCGTTTCTATTTTATTTGCCTCAGTGGCCATGGCACAAGTGCCCAAGTTATTGAATTATCAAGCCATTGCTCGTAGAGCAGTGGACAATGCGCCAATGACAGGCAAGCACATTTCGGTTCAATTTACCATTCACAATACCACATCATTAGGTACTACTTTGTATCAAGAACATCAAAGCGTTACTACCAATGCATTTGGCTTATTTAGCACCACAGTAGGCAGTGGCACTGTAGATAATGGTTCATTCACAAGCATTGACTGGTCAACGGGAACTAAAAAATATTTAGAAGTAGAAGTGGATACTACTGGTGGCACCACCTTTATTTCCAATTCTTCTAATTCAGTTCAATTAGTAGCGGTGCCTTATGCATTGCAAGCTGCAAAGGCTGATACTGCCAAATATGCGATGGCTTCATCTGGCGGTTACTCAGCAGGCAGTGGTATCAACATTGCTGGCACTACAATTAGTGCTGTTGATAATTCGGCTACTAATGAAATACAAAACCTAACACGTTCGGGCGATACGATTAAATTGAGCCAAAGTACAGCAGTTATTTTAGCACAGAAGCCTATTACTGGTGGTGCAGGTATTGCTGTAACCAACGGCGTAGTAAGCACTGTATGGTCGAAAAGTGGTGCTAATATTTATAACAACAATACTACTGGTAAGGTGGGTGTTGGCACTACCACACCAAAGCATAAATTAGATGTACGCTATACGCCAACGGCACAAGACACTATTCTTTCTGTAATTAATACAGATACATCTTCTGCAACTACTGCCAATACGGTAGCAGTAATGGGTTATTCAAGACCAAAACCAGGTATAGGATGGGGAGCATCCTTTACAGGCGGATATGTTGGAGGAGGTAATTATGCTAATAATCCCACTACTACACCTTATTATGGCTATTATTATGGTGCAGACAACGAAGCTTATGACTATTCTTATTCGGGAAATGTTACCGCTTCATACAATAGGGCAACTCTTGGAGCAAGTAATACGGGTGTTTATGCTTATGCTGGCATCAATAGCAGTGCTACTTCAAATACAGGTGTACAAGGTGATGCTGATGTAGCTGCTACTTCAATTGGTATAATGGGCACATCAAATGGTGGCACAGTTTCTCGTGGGGTATTGGGTCAAGGGCAATCCATAGGAGTTACTGGTTGGTCTATCAATGCCAATCAACCAATTTTAGTAACTGGCGACCCCTTCTCAAATGCTCACACTACTGGCATACTCGGCGAAGTGCAAGGCACAGTTTCATCAACTACTTATACTAATATTGTAGCTGCTGGTGTAGAAGGTTTTAATACCTCTACTGGTGCAACTTACAACCAAGGGGTTTATGGATATTCTACAGCTGCTACATCCAACAATTATGGCTTATATGGTTCGGCAAATGGGGCATCTACCTCTAATTACACCGTTGGTGTTTATGGCGAACTTGGTACAACTACCTCTTCATTAGGCACCTACGCAGGATATTTTGGAGGAGATGTTGTGGTAACTGGCAATTTAAGCAAATCAAGTGGTACTTTCAAAATTGACCATCCTATGGATCCTGCTAACAAATATTTGATTCATAGCTTTGTTGAAAGCCCTGATATGATGAACGTTTACAATGGTAATATAACCACTGATGCTAATGGTTTTGCTACTGTAACCATGCCATCTTATTTCTCTGCCGAAAACAAAGATTTCCGATATCAATTAACAACTATTGGTGCATTTGCACAAGTGATGGTAGTAGAAGAAATTAGCAACAATCAATTTAAAATTCAAACCGACAAACCTAATGTAAAAGTTAGTTGGCAAGTAACAGGTATTCGCCAAGATGCATGGGCAAATGCTCACCGCATTGTAGCCGAAGAAGATAAAAAAGGTGTTGAAAAAGGTAAATACTTGCATCCTGAATTGTTTGGAGCCAACCAAGATTTAAGTATTCCTGCTATGGTTGGAATGGGTAATTTAAAAACTACAGATAAAAACAATGAGCAATTAAAAGCTGCTTATAAATTACCTGCTGCGCCGAAAAAACCAACAGCTAATGGCAATAAATAAAAACTTTGCTAGTAGCAAATTTTAAGATTTTAAAAAGTCCGTATCGGTTTAGCCGATACGGACTTTTTTTTGGGATTCATTTTTAGTTAAAAAGTGCAGGAGCAGCTATGTAATAATAGCCTATTTCATTTTAGATAATACTATAGTCCACACTTCTTTTTCCTTTTCATCGGCTTGCAGATTCATTCTTTCTGCCTGTTCTAAAATTGGTTTCACAATTGGATTTTCTTCCAAATCTTTCGCATTGATTTTCACGTTTAAGTAAGCCCCTTTCACAGCGGCTCTTGCACATAAAGCACCAACACCAGCATCACTCACCGAATTTGGGTTGCCAATTTCGGCCATGGCTTTTGCCAATTCAAAACTTTGAAAAGCTAATTCCATAGTTTTAAAAGGAACTTTAATAGCATTAATAGTAGCGGCTTCTATGGCTTGTTTTCGTGCAGCTTTTTCCACATCATTATTTTTTGGTAAACCAAATGCAGTCATAATTTGATTGAATGCATCTGTATCTTCATCTACCAAACTCAACAATTGTTTTACAATGGCTTGTCCTTTTTCAGCATAGTTTGAAAACTCTTCCCATCGTGCATCCCAACCAACTTTGTGTGAAGACAAATTTGCTACCATTGTTGCCAATGCTGCACCCATTGCACCACAATAAGCAGCAATAGAGCCACCTCCGGGTGCTGGTGATTCGCTGGCTGTTTCTTCAGCAAATTGTTGCAAATTCATGTTCACCAATTTTTTTGCAGATAATTTTTGCAACTGATATTCTATGATTTTCTTTTGTGGGTCAAATGGTGCTAACTCATCCAGGCCCAATGATTTCACCGCAATCTTTATTAATTCATTTTCGCTTACACCAACGCTGCGTTGTTGTTTTCTTAAAAAATATTTTCCTGCTTCCAGCAATGCTTCCAACGGAACTAAACCAACCAACTCACTGCCTGTTACTCTCAAACCTCTTGCTGTGGCTCGTTCGCAAGCGGTATCAAACACTTTATGTAGCGGTGTATCGTACATATTAGTTAAGTTGATAGAAATTTGTGCCACACCATATTCTTCAATAAACCAACCAATTGCTTTTACCGATTTCAACAAACCTGGCTCCCAGATGGCATTTCCAGCGGCATCTTTTATCGCTTTTCCTTTTTCATCTTTTTTCTGACGACCTTTTTCTCTGATGTCAAACGCAATTGAATTGGCTCTTCTTGTTGAAGTGGTATTCAAATTCACATTGTAGGCAATTAAAAAATCACGAGCACCTATCACCGTTGCACCACTGCGTTCGTTAAATGTTGTACCACCGTAATCGGGCTTCCATTCAGGCTTTTGCATTTTTGCAGCCAAACCTTCATATTCACCACTTCTTATTTCTGCTAAATTTTTTCTGGCAGGATTGGCCTGTGCATATTCGTAAAGAAAAGTAGGAATGTGCAATTCATCAGCAACACGTTTGGCTAATTGTTTTGCAAATTCAACAGTTTCTTCCATCGTGATACCACTCACAGGAATTAACGGACATACATCCGTAGCACCCATTCGTGGATGTTCGCCTTTGTGATGACGCATATCAATCAACTCACCAGCTTTTTTAATAGCTTGAAAAGCAGCTTCAATAACTGCTTTGGGGTTGCCAACAAAAGTTACTACTGTTCTGTTGGTCGCTTTGCCCGGGTCAACATCCAATAAACTTACACCTTCTACTTTTTCTACTTCATCTGTAATTTGTTTGATGATTTGCATATTGTGTCCTTCACTGAAATTAGGCACACATTCTATCACTGCGTTTGAAAAATCTTTCATGAAAATTAAAATTTTGAACAGCAAATGTAAACATGGTTGGTAAATGTTTGTAGAAGCCTGTTCTACAAAATGTTGTAGCCACTCGAAAAAAATATTTCTATTTTTGAACAAATCTTAGCATCGAAAAAATGGAAACTACTGAAGTAAACGACGAGTTTAAATTAGCCGCCGAATTTGTATTGCACACCAACAAAAATATTTTTCTTACAGGCAAAGCTGGTACAGGAAAAACTACTTTCTTAAAATATATTCAATCGCATTCACAAAAAAACACGGTGGTGGTTGCGCCCACTGGTGTAGCGGCTATCAACGCTGGTGGAGTTACGATGCATTCATTTTTTCAATTGCCATTTGTGCCATTTATTCCTGAAAAAAATAGAGGATTTTACGACAATAATAATTCGGTGGATGCCAATACTTTATTTCAAACCGTGCGATTTAGTCAGCCCAAAATTGAATTATTTCGAGAATTAGAATTGTTGATTATTGATGAAGTGAGCATGTTGCGCTGCGATTATTTAGATTGCATAGATACCATTTTGCGACATTTCCGAAGGCAATATCATGAGCCTTTTGGCGGTGTTCAGGTGCTTTTCATTGGCGATATGTTTCAGTTGCCACCTGTGGTGAGAGAATGGGACGTGATTAAAAATTATTACGAAACGCCATTTTTTTTTAGTGCCAAAGTGTTGCAAGAAAATATGCCGATTTACATCGAGTTGAAAAAAATCTATCGGCAAAATGAAGAACGATTTATTAAGTTGCTGAACAAAATCAGGAACAACGAAATGGACGAAGAGAATTTTGAACTGTTGAATAGCCGCTATCAAAGCGGATTTGACGATATTGATGGTTACATTACTTTAAGCACACACAATTATAAAGCCGATAAAATTAATCAAACCGAGTTGCAAAAATTGGATGGCGAACTCTACAAATTTGAAGGAGAAATTACAGGCGATTTTGATGAAAAAGAATTTCCGATGGAGTATGAATTGAATTTGAAAATTGGTGCGCAAGTGATGTTTGTAAAAAATGATAGTGAAGCTGAAAAAAAATATTTCAACGGCAAATTAGCTACCATCAAGCGAATTGATGGCGAAAAAATTACAGTTCGATTTAAAAACGAACAAGAAGATTATGAATTGAAAAATGAAACTTGGAAAAAAGTGAAGTTTAAATTGAATGGCGAAAGCAATAAAATTGAAGAAGATGTGATTGGCA
>CAIQHW010000279.1 GCA_903871715.1 uncultured bacterium | reverse complement strand
TGTGTATGAAAATAAAACTGCTGAAATAGTTGGTGCTGCCATGTCATCAGTGTTTGGAGTTGGAAATGCCAACTTTAGAATTGAAAATAAAGAGGGCTTTGTTGACACAGTTGCGTTTGGTGCTTACAGAAAAGAGGTGTTTGAAAAAATTGGTTACTTCGATGAAGTTTTAACCCGTAATCAAGATGATGATTTTAATTTCAGAGTTACAAAAAATGGGTTTAAAATTTATTTATCGTCTGCCATAAAATGTAAGTATTATGTAAGGGCTTCTTACAAAAAGCTTTACCGACAATATTTTCAATATGGTTATTGGAAAGTGTATCTCAATAAAAAACATAAAGCCTTTTTATCGGTAAGGCAATTAGTTCCATTTTTGTTTGTTGCAGGTTTAACAATTGGATTTTGTTTGTCGTTTTTGCATACAGCATTTGCTTATTTATTTATTTTAGCAATAAGTGCTTATGTTGGGTTAGCTTTATTTTTTGCATCTAAAAAATCAAATAAATCGGCTTCTGTTATTAAAATAGCTGCTACATTTTTCTTGTTGCATTGGGCTTATGGCAGCGGTTATGCCAAAGGAATTTTTAATTTCCTGTTACTCAATCAATCTCCCAAAAAAGAAGAAAAATTAAGCAGATAAACTTTCTATCCATTCAACCGCCAATCTATTGCTCATGAGTTTTATGACTTTCTGAAAAAATAATGTAAGGTTAATTTCTCTCAATTTAATTTACTCGTAACATACCATTCAACTTTTTTTTGTTACTTCGTTTTTTCAAAATCAGCAATGAAATTCACTTTTAAAATAGTTATTGTTTTACTTTTAATCAGCACTCAAAGCTTCGCCCAAAGCAGCTTTCAGCGTGTAGTAACAGATGCAGGTAATTTACAATTATCACTAACCAATGCAGGCACTATCGGCGACCCTTCGATGGCAAGCGCTTCTGCTAATAAACCTTCGATGCAATATCCAAAACAATCAGGCAAAGAACATTTGTTTGAAAGCGGTTTATGGATTGGGGCATTAGTCAACGGACAAACTGCTGTTTCAACCGCATCAATTGATGCTGCAAGTGGCTATACAACTGGTGGTGCAGGATTTGAATTTACTTCAAATATTGGACAAACTGTTTCTCAACGTTCATCGCTTACATACAATAATTATTATTCTGCATCAGCAATTTCGCATCAAGATTTTGTGATGGATTTTACCGATGCTAATACCATTGTCCCTGGCACAATTACACCTATTTTTGGTCATACTATTCCATTAAATGCAGGTGTGCATTTAGAATCATACGCTTGGAATTATGGCTTCGCCGATTACTTTGTGATTTTAAATTACACTATTACTAACAATTCATCAAATACTTGGGATTCTGTATGGATAGGGCATTGGGGTGATATGGTGATTCGAAATGTATCAGTTACCACTGCAAGCGGAACCAACTTTTTTAACAAAGGTGCTTGTGGATGGCTTGATTCTTTTAAAACCGTTTATGCTTATGATTATAATGGAGATCCAGGGTATACTAATTCTTATGGTGCTGAAATATTTTTGGGAAGTGAATATCGAAATGTTTTTTTTCATCCTGATAATGCTGCATTCGTTAATTATAGTGGGTTTGCAACGCCAAAGGTGAACATTAATTTTTGGCGATACAAAGATGTAGGTGCTACACCGCCCTATATCAGTGGTTATGCAGGCGATGATGTAACTAGATATGCTAGATTAAGAAACGGCGTAAATACTCCCAATACTAACATTTTTCTTACTACACCCGATAATAGAACCGAATTATTGTCGGCAGGCCCTTATGTGTCGGTTGCTCCAGGCGAATCTATCAATTATGTAATTGGATTGGTTTGCGCCAAACAAGGCGGTCCTTCAACTCCCCACACAGTAGATGATTACAGTACCAGAGCGGCTTTAACACAACATTTGAATTGGGCTTCGCGAACTTATAAAGGTGAAGATGTTAACAATAATGGTTTGTTGGATACGATAAATGAGGACAAAAATCATAATCATATTTTAGATGCTGGCGAAGATTTGAACCATGATGGTAAGTTGGATACCTTTTATGAAGACATCAATCACAATCGTAAATTAGATAGATATATTTTACCTGCACCGCCAGCTGATCCAATAGTGAAGATAGTTCCAAGCGATGATAGAGTAGATATTTATTGGGATGAAAACGCTGAAAGAAGTATTGATCCCATTAGCAAGAAAAAAGATTTTGAAGGCTACAATATTTATCGCAACATGATTAGCAGTACTGATGTAAATTTAACCAACGGCTCTGAAACCAAGCCCATAGCTACTTGGGATAAGATAGGAGATAGCATTGGCTACAACAATGGTTTTGCAGCAGTGCGATTAAATCAACCAAAATTTTTTAACGGCGACACCACACCTTATTGGTATCATTATTCGATGACGGGAATATTGAATGGTTGGAAATATACCATCACTGTTACAGCCTTTGATGAAGGCGACCCTGCACAGAATTTACCTTCGTTAGAATCTTCGACGGTGAATAATACTTTCAATGTTTGGAGTGGTACATCGGCTGATAGCAGCGATAAATACAAGGTGGGCGTTTATCCAAATCCTTACACCATTGATGCAGCTTGGGATGGCACAACAGCACGAACACACAAATTGTATTTCTACAATCTGCCGCCGCATGCATTGGTTACTATTTATACCTTGAATGGCGAAGTGGTAGCGGCTTTCAACCATGATGCGTCAACATATAATGGCAATGATATTGATTGGTTTAATACTTTTGGTGGCGATTCCACCAAACGAATTATGCCTGGTGGCGAACATGCTTACGATATTTTATCTAACTCGAAACAGGCTTTAACACAGGGTTTGTATCTTTTTTCGGTAAAAGATTTATCCACCGGAAAAGAGCAACGCAGCCAATTTGCGGTAATTAGATAAGGCTTCTAATTTAACTCCAGCAACCATTTCATCGTGTCCACATTATCTGCATAATCGCTTAATGATGGGATTTGTGATTGACCAAAAGGAATAAAATCTTTTCCGACAACACATTGTATATCATCTTCCAGAATGGCTTGCACAGCGGCTTTCAAATCATCCACTACTTCGTAAAATAAAACAGAAAGTGGCGAATGCAGATTTTTATTTTCAGTTAAAATGACACAATCGTTTGCTAAACATGGTGTTTGATTCATCAACAAAAGTGTGAGTTGATAATCGAAATTATTTTTGTATTTATCGTGAATTGCCAAATAATTAAAATGCTCAAATGCTTTCAAAAGCTGTTGCAAATCTACATTTGGCGTGATTAGAATTTTACCAACATTCCGGCAGCCCATTCCAAAATAAGTGAAAACATCTTTGCCTAAATTCAACAAATCTTCATCCGATTCTGTTCCATCTAACACAGCAATCGAAGTTCTGTTTTTGCGAATGATGTGTGGATATTTACCAAAATAATATTCAAAGTATCGAGTCGAATTGTTTGAACCTGTTGCTATGTAAGCATCGCAGCCTTTTAGCATGTCGGAAAAAGCAACTTGCTTTTTAAATTCGGGTTCAATTTCAAACAAAATTTCCAACAAAAAGGGCAATAAGATATTGTCTTTTGACGATTGCTTTATCAATGCTTTGTGATTGGTCATCACCACACATAATAAATCGTGAAAGCCCACCAATGGTAGGTTTCCAGCCATGGTGATTCCAATTAGTTTTGAGTTTTGTGGTTCGACAAGCTCACCAT
>CAIQHW010000278.1 GCA_903871715.1 uncultured bacterium | reverse complement strand
GTTTTTGCTATTAAGTTCAAAAATTAGTTTTTAAGCTTCATTATTTGAGTAATGGTTAGGTTAGTAAAGGAGTATCCGTTTTTTGGCGTTGCTTACTAACCAACTTTATCTCATGATTTTTGGTTTGATGGACCAATATCTATTCTTACGGCAGCCAATTTTAAATTGCTACGGCATTGTTGTGTGTTTTGTAATCTACATTCACACTTACTTCTTGCTAGTAATTTCTTTTTCCAAAAAAACTTTGGCAAAATCTTGTCTCAATCGTCGGCACTAATTTTTTTTGTTTACAACTAAAAAAGGTGCAACACTTCCTCTTGGCTGCACCTTTTAGTTATAAAAACAAGAACAAGTCACAAAAGAAATACTTTGTTTGCTTTATAGCAATAATTATTTAGGAATTAATTCAACTAATTTTTTTCTTTTAAGCTTCATTTCTATTTTCACCACATGCCAGTTACGCATCCGCATGTTCAAAAACTGATTCAGTGTATAAACTCAGAAGAAGCTGAAGAAGTAAAACGTTATAGCCTCGACCAGCAACAAAGCCTAAAAGCATTAAAGGCTGAAGGTTTGGCGTTACATCCAATTGTTGTTACCCGAAAAACATTTGGCTATGCTGATTATCCTGAAATTAGTTTCCGTTTAAATTTTCCAGCAGAAACAGGTCGCTTCAGGGATGGAACTGCTATTGAATGTTTCATCAATGGCGAACAACCTGTGAAAGGAATTTTACTGAATTTAGAAGGTCGAGCTGGTGAGTTTCGTTTATTCGCTCCCGACTTTCCTGATTGGATTGAAGATGCAGGAGTCGGCATTAAATTAGCACCCGACCAACATACTACATCGATCATGAAAGAGGTATTGAATAATCTGGAAAGTAATAAACCGCTTTTCAAATTGTTTGATAAAATTCATTCTGAAAAAATTGTAACCACAAAATCAGAATTAAAATCTGAAAACATTTCTTTCAGAAATAACAACTTAAATGAAAGCCAGCAACAAGCAGTAAATGCGATTATTCAAAATGAAGAAATGACGATTGTGCATGGTCCGCCAGGTACAGGAAAAACAACCACTTTGGTAGAAGCTATTTTTCAATTAGTACAAAAAGAAGAAAAAATATTGGTGTCAGCACCGAGTAATACTGCGGTGGATAACATTGCCAAAGGCTTGATAGCAATAGGTTTGAAGATACTTCGTGTGGGTAATTCGAGCAAAGTAGATGAAACAATTTTCCAACACACACCCGAAGGAAAATTGGCGAATAGCAAACAACAAAAAGAAATTAAAGAATTGAAAATTAGAGCTGAACAGTTTCGTAGAATGGCTTTGAAATACAAACGAAGTTTTGGTAAAGCCGAAAGAGAACAACGGAATTTGTTGTTTAAAGAAGTAAAAGCAATCAGAACCGAAATAAAAAATATTCAGGCTTACAATGAGCAGAAATTATATGAAGATGCAGATGTAATTTTAGGAACACCCATTGGTTTGAATGATTCGAAAATTGCTGGAATAAAATTTCAAACTTTGGTGATAGACGAAGCAGGTCAATGCCTTGAACCATTAGCCTGGTGTATATTTCCATTTGCTGAAAAATATGTTTTAGCTGGTGACCATTTACAATTACCTCCTACAGTTTTGAGTAGAGAAGCAATGAAACTCGGCTTTAATCGCTCAATTTTAGAAGTGAGTTTTACAAAAGTTCCACAGGTGTTTTTATTAAACACACAATATCGGATGAGAGCATCCATTGCTGGATTTTCAAGCGATTATTTTTATGAAGGTCTGCTGCAAACAGCTCCGCATTTGAAAAATTTGGCTTCACATATTTGCTTTATCGACACTGCTGGTTCAGGCTTTAATGAAATAAAAGGTAGTGATGGAACCAGCTTGCAGAATGAAGGAGAATTGCGTTTGATTCAAAAATTGATGGAAACAGAAAATCTGAATCCAGCTGAGACAGCAGTAATTTCGCCTTATTCGGGGCAAGTGGCTGCCGCAAAAGAAATTTTACCAAACATAAGAATCAGCACAATTGATAGTTTTCAAGGGCAAGAAAAAGAAACAATAATTCTTTCGTTGGTACGAAGCAATGATGAAAATGATATTGGGTTTTTAAAAGATTATCGGCGCATGAATGTTGCCATCACAAGAGCAAAAGAAAAATTGTTTGTCGTTGGCGATAGTGCTACGATTGGTGGCGATGTATTTTACAATTCGTTCTTAACTTACATCGAAATGCATGGAAATTATAGAACGGTTTGGGAGTTTGAATTATGAATAATCACTCAATTTTTTCCACGAAATATTTATTGCCATTCACTTCAATTTGATCACCAACTTTTAAGCCCATTAATTTTAATCCCAAAGGCGATTGCGGTGAAAGGGCAATCACAACAAGGTTTTCAACATTTGCTTTTCCCAATGCAGCACTTACAAAAAAATAACCGTTGTTAGTTATTACCAAACTACCATGGATAATTTTATCAGCAACAATTTCAGGATTTATTTTTTCTAAAATTGCTTTTTGCGCTAAAGCTTCTTCTAATTGCTGACGAATATTGGCTTGTTCGATTTGCACCATAGCCAAAGCAGTTTCATGTTTATCGCCGGCGGTGCTTTTGGTTTCGTTGGCACCGCTTTCTTTCAAATCATTTAAATGATTTTGCAATAACTCAACTTTATTTGTTGCTACTTGTAAGAAGCGTTGATAGATTTTTTGTTTCAAGATAATGATTGAGATGAACATCTAAATCTGCGCAAC
>CAIQHW010000277.1 GCA_903871715.1 uncultured bacterium | reverse complement strand
GTAAACTTTAATAGAAGATTTGATTGTGATACAAAAATTGGTAAGAGAACCACTGGATAGACAGTGTAAAGAATCTTTAAAATCTCCTAGTATTCCATTGATTAAAACAGCATTTGGAACAAAAACAGTATCTGGGCAAGAGTTATTGAAAATAACATAGTGTGCATCAAAGTGACCTGTATCATCAAAACAGACTTTTGGACTATCGCAAACATAACTTTGCACAATTGGTTGTGGGTCACCAGGTCGCGTAAAATACCAATGGCAACCATGAGTTAAACAAGTACTTTTGGAAGCTCCTGCCGCAGGAATTAAGCCTGGATTGTTGGGGTAAACGCTTACGCAAGCTTGTTTATGAATAAGGCATTGAACTGGTGGTGTCATGGTAATATTTGGAACCATGATATGCCCTATTTTAATAAGACCTTTTGTCTTAACGTATCTGCACAAGCAAAACCGCCAACTGAATGTGCGATATGAATGATTTCAACATTATAACAAGTATCTAGATTGCTATAATAACAGTGTCTCGCAGTATCTATATTTGAAGTAAAAATTGGACTTCCGTCACCGAAGTTGAAAATGTATAATGAATCTGAAGATGGTAAAACCGTAAACTTTGTGCAAACCGAATCGCATCCATGATTCAAAGAAACTCTAAAACTTCCAGTTGGGGGTATTTGTGATACAATTATAGAATCTAAAGCGCAGCAACCTCCATTGGCATTACTTTGGCAAACCTGCAAATAGATTTTATAGCTACCAAAGTTGGGAAACGTATTACAGAAAGAAGTTGTTGTACTTAGAGGAGCTCCGGAAACTGCGCCGATATACCATGCATAAGTTGTTCCAGATAAATTGTTAGTAGGTGTGCTGGCATGAAAACAAAATTGATGACCTTTAGAACAATAGCTGGCAAGCGTTGGAACAGTTAAATTAATTTGTGCTGTAGGAGATGGGTTTACCACAATTTGAAAACAACCATTGTAGTTCTGTGTGCAATTATTACATTGGTTAGATACTTGACTATTTTGAAAACAAATATTATAGGTAATAGCTGTCGTAGCACCGCATGGTAAAGTAAAAGTACTTGGTGCTGCTGAGGAAACCACACCCAAAGTAATACCCGTTCCGCCACCAACTGGTGTTGCAATTAAAGTCCCATTAACAGCGCATATTGGGCTAGAAACTGGATTAGTAGTTGCATTCAAAGTTACAGTAAATGGTTGGTTGCAACAAACATTAGAAACACTTGGAGAAATACTTGATACAGTAATTCCTTGTAAGCAAACGGCATTATGCACGTGGGTTGTATCCGAACAGCCAGTTAACGAATCTTTCAAGGCTACTACCACATCATGGCAACCAAATGTAGAATAATTTTGAGTAACTGATGTTACCGAACTTGATGGACCATTAGATGGTAAAAATGGTGGTACAGTTCCTGGTGGAAACCACCAAGTATAAATACCATGACCTATCAACGATGAGCCTGTTGCATTATAGGAGATTGTTGTAGGAACAGTGCAAATATTTCCGCTTCCTACTGAGACCGTTGGACTAGGATTACAAGGTACACTTACCATGCAGGGCTTTGTAACTACCTTTGAGCAGCCATTAACATCTGTTACCGAAATAGTAACTGAATAACAAGGAGGTGTTGTGCTCTTGCAAGAATAGGTATGAGTAATCGGGGAAGTGCCTAAAATAGTTTGAACTACATTATCACCAAAATACCAAGTTGTGGTGCCAAAAGGTTGTGTGCCCGATTGAATTGTTGGTGTAAATGTAGTTGTTAAACTTCCACACTTTAAAGTATCACTTGCCGTAAAGTTAGGCACTGGTATTGGGTTGACTATTGCAATACAGGAGCAAGTTGAATCGCGTTGCCCAGTTGTTGTGTTATAAATTACCAAACACAATTTGTATGAACCATCTACTGCTAGCGAATATCCAGTACCAGTTGTGGCTGACACACCACCTTTAGATGTTATAAAAGTAATACCCCAAGGTCCTGTGCAATTGTGATTATTGCTTTGTTGCAATTTCCATACTGCCGAATCATAAGTACCTGTTGAGCAATTTGTAAGTTGTATAAAAAATCCTCCGCACTGGGTTATAGGAAATGTAGCTCCGTTTGTAGCACTAAAACAAGCATGAATACTTTGCGCTTTAGCATTAAAACTAAACAAAGCAACAAGCACAAAAAGGTAGTAGTAAATTTTCCGCATAATGTTTTGGATTTTATTTTTTTCTGAAATTTTCTTTCAAATCTTTTCAGCAAAAAATTGATTTTAGCAATAGTGTTTTCTAAAAGGTTTTTACAAAATTATTTTGCTTATAAAAGTAGAATCGAAATCTGATTTCATTCAAAATGAAAAACTATTTTTCCTAACAATGGAATGTGAAATTTACACTCGACTGAATTTTTACCATTCTGTTTTTTAAATTCCACGAAAAACGTACATTTGCCTCCCTTATAAAAAAAGCAAACGTAAATTTCAACCTAAAAACAAAAATTAATTTTTTAGAATCATGGCAATTATTGGTAAAATTAGAGACCGTTTTGGAGTGGTGATTTCTATCATCATCGGATTATCATTGTTAGGTTTTTTGTTGATGAGTGCGCTCGACAGCCAGTCATCACTGTTTCGCAGCCGCAACACCACCATCGCAAAAGTGGAAGGTGAAAAAATTGACTACAATGATTTTGTAGCTACCGAAAATCACAACATCGAACAATACGAATTATTTAATCAAAATGGTGGTTCGATGACTGACCAAATTCGTCAAAGTATCAAAGAACAATCGTGGACAGAAATTTTGCAAAACACGGTGATGCAAAAAAAATATGACCAATTGGGTATTGATGTAAGTGTAGAAGAAATGAAAGAGCAATTGGCTGGCAACAACCCACATGCAGTTATTCGTCAACAATTTACCGACCCTAAGACACAAATTTATTCGCCAGCAAATGTTACCCGTTTTTTAAACAGCGATGTATATAAAAACAATCAAGATAATTGGCAAAAACGTTGGTCGTATATTGAAGAATATGTGCGCAAAGACCGCTACAGCAATAAGTTTAACAAAATGATTGCTAAAGGAATTTATGTACCAAAGTTTATGGCTGAAATGGATTTTAAAGATAAAAACGACAAAATAAATTTTGCCTTTGCTTATGTTCCTTTTTCAAAAATTACAGATGACCAAGTAAAAGTAACTGATGCCGAAGTAAAAGAATATGCCGAAAAACATATTCGCCGATTTGCAGTGGATGAAGATGTTCGCAAAATTGAATTCGTAACGTTTGACCTAAACCCAAGCGCAGTGGACAGTGCAGCGTTTCGCAACAACATGATGGCATTGGTTGATTCATTCCATCACACCAAAAATGATTCGATAATGGTGGCTGCAAATTCTGAAACTGATGTAGATGGAAAATTTTACACCAAAGAAAAATTAGCTAGTGTGATGAAAGATAGTTTGTTTAGCAAACCTGTGAAAGCCGTGGTGGGTCCATATTTCGAGGCAGGCTTTATCAAAATTTCAAAAATTATTAGTCATAAAATTATGCCCGATTCGGTTCGTGCCAGCCACATTTTAATCAATGTAAAACAAGGCGAAGACACAGCAGTGGCTAATCGCCGTATTGACAGCATTTGGAATGTAATTAAAAAAGGTGCAAAATTCAGCGACATGGCTGCTAAATTTTCTGATGATCAAGGTTCAAAAATTAAAAATGGCGATTTAGGGTATTTCGCTCAAGGTATGATGGTGCCTACTTTTAACGATGCTTGTTTTAATGGAAAAAAAGGCGATATTGTAAAAGTAGTATCGCAATTTGGAGTGCATTTAATTTTGATTACCGACCAAAAGAAATTTAATCCTGCGGTGCAAGTTTTCACTATTGCAAAAACAATGGCGCCCAGCAAAGCCACTGAGCAAGCGGTTTCAGCTAAAGCAAATGAATTTGCTTCAAAAAATAATTCAGCCACTGCATTCGACCAAGCGGCAAAAAATATCAAACACGATGCTGGTCAAATTAAAAAGAACGATGCCAATATTATGGGCATCAATGGCAACGCAAGAGACATGGTTAAAACTTGGGTGTATGGTTCAGACACCAAAGTGGGCAACGTTTCCAGCGCATTTTTGATTGAAAACAAAATGTATGTAGTAGCAAAATTGAGCAGCATTTTAGAAAAAGGACAAGCCGATTTAGACCAATATCGTGCAGCCATCGAAAGCGAAATTAAAAAACAAAAACGCACCGATATCATCACAAAAGAGATCACTTCAAAAATTGCTGGCAAAACTGATATGGCTTCCATCGCAGCAGCAATAGGTGATTCAGTGCATCGCGTAAATAATTTGGCATTTGTGCAACCGTTTATGTCTATCGGGTATGAACCAAAATTAGTTGGTGCAGCATTTGCGTTGAAACCTAATTCAATTTCAAAACCTATTGCTGGCAACGCTGGTGTGTTTGTGGTGATGAACGAAGGTATGATAGTAGTACCAGTGCCAACTGATTTGCGTCAAAATAAAATGCAGCTCGAAAGTCAATATGGTAGCGGTATGGAGTATGGTTTGTTCAACAACATCAAAAAACATTTAGAGATAAAAGATAACCGAAGCGATTTTTTCTAAACCGAAAAATCACAACTTTTAGCAAACGGCTTTGTTTTAACTTTACAAAAAACAAAGCCGTTTTTTTATTTTTAAAAATCATGCAAATTCAACAACAGCCTCTAAAAAACCGAGTAGATGAAAGTGGCATCATCACTTTTAATTTGGAAGAATATTTTCCAAAAGATGAAATCATTGCTTTCGATTTGCAACCATTTTTATTTCAAGGATTAATTCTTCGTGAAAAAGATTATCGCAAAGCCATGATGGAGCTGGATTTCAGCATTTACCAAAATAAAGCTGTTTGCATTTTTTGCAGCACCGATGCCATCATTCCAATTTGGGCATTTATGCTTGCGGCCATTCATTTGCAACCTATAGCAACAAAAATATTTTATGGCACTGCCGAAAATTTTATTCAGCAACAAATGAACGAACAACTGAAAATGATTGATTTTACTACGTTTGCCGACCAACGATTAGTGATAAAAGGTTGTGGCGATAAGCCAGTGCCAACTGGTGTGTATGTTGAAATTACACGATTGCTATTGCCGTTTGCAAAAACAATTATGTACGGCGAGCCCTGTTCCACTGTGCCTTTGTACAAGAAAAAATGATTTTAATTGTAAGGATAGAATGCATCCTTGATGTGAAAAATTTCAGGTTCTAGAATTTTGTTGACGATGGCAATAATATCAAATCGCACATCCATATTTAAGTTTTTCTTTTCTATGTAACCTGTTGCCAAACGTTGATACATGCGCTGTTTGGCTTTGTTTACCGCCATTTCTGGTTCGCCAAATTTATTGCTGCTTCGTGTTTTTACTTCAACAAAAACCAAATCGGTTTTATCTTTTGCAATGATATCTACTTCGGCTTGCCCAAATCGCCAGTTGGTTTCTAAAATCACAAAACCTTTCGATTTTAAATATTGCACGGCTGCATCTTCGCCAGCAGCACCAATTTCGCGATTAGTTGGGTTGTCGTTAAAACTCATGGTAAATTAATTTTCAGAAAAATAATCACTTCTTTTAAAATAAAAAAGCTGCAGCATTTGTTGTGCAACAGCTCGTTTTATTTTAGGTAAAATATTTTATTGAACTTCTACAAAAGATAGTGGAAGGCTTTGTGGTGCTGCTTTATGCGATGGTGATTTTAAAGCTGGGAATTTAAAAACCACATTATTTTTCAACTCCAATTTATTTTCTTTAGCAAGTTTTATCACATTGCCAGCAGTTAATTTTCCATCAGTAATATTTTGCGCCAATAATTCTACAAACTCGCCAGTTGATTCATACATCCCCCCATAAGTGCTTTGGTTGGTTGCTAAATAATTGACATTATAAAAAGTCATTCCATTCAAATAAGTTCCTACTTCAATAAACGCAATTTTTTCGCCGTTTAAATTGCTTACTGTAAAATATTTGTTGTGTTTTTCGTTGGTAAATGGAATTTGCAACAACACAGCTTTTCCATTATAATAAGCAGTATCGGCTGAAATTTCCATCGACATATTTTTTGCGGAACTGGCTACAGATGTGGCTTTGTCGGCTTGTGCTAATTCTTTTGAAGTTGTTTTCTTTGCTTCCTCTTTTTTTGTTTTGCCAGCGCAAAAGCCAGAATTGATTACTGTAAATTGAGCTAGTGATAAAGCTATTAACGTCGTTGTTTTAAATAAGTGTTTCATGTTGGGTTAGTAGTGTTAGTGTTTCGATGTAAAACTACTATTAGCTGAAAGCACCATTGCTAAAGTGTTTTACGTATTTGCTTCGGAAAAAAACTTGAAAACGATTTCACAACATTATTTGCATGAGCTTGTTTCTTTAAAAATGTACATTTGCGGTTTGTAAAAATTTTGATGGCATCAGCTCACATGAACGAAGTAAATTCCAAAACTCACATTCTGATAAAAAACGCCAAAGTGCACAACCTGAAAGGCGTTGACGTTAATATCCCTCGAAATAAATTGGTAGTGGTTACAGGCGTTAGCGGCAGTGGCAAATCATCATTGGTGTTTGATACGTTGTATGCCGAAGGTCAAAGGCGTTATGTAGAAAGCCTTTCGAGCTATGCTCGTCAGTTTTTAATGCGCATGGATAAACCCAATGTGGAGTATATTAAAGGCATTGCACCAGCGATTGCCATTGAACAAAAAATAAATTCGCGAACCAATCGCAGTACCGTAGGCACGTTTACCGAGATGTATGATTATCTGCGATTATTTTTTGCACGAGTGGGAAAAACGTATTCGCCCATCAGCCATAAAGAAGTGAAAAAAGATGAGGTGAGCGATGTGGTTGATTTTATTCATAGTTTTAGCAACGACACCAAAGCCTTGGTGTATGTGAATTTGAAGCAATCTAAAGACCGAACATTAAAAGAAGAATTGGAAATTTTATTGCAAAAAGGGTTTAGCCGAGTGATGGAAAATGGAGAGGTGAAACGCATTGATGACTTGTTAAGCGATGAAGCAAGATTTGCAAATGATAAACCTGCAGCGAAAAAAAAATCAACAAAAAAATCTGAAACAGAAAAAGTAAAATCTGAAAATAATTCGGCTGAAAAATCTGAAATCATAAATCGTAAATCTAAAATTGAAACAGTTTCAATTCCAACATCAAACATCTCATTGCTCATTGATAGATTTGTTGTAAATGCTGAAGACGAGGACAATCGTAAACGTATTGCAGATAGCATCCAAACTGCGTTTGACGAAGGTGATGGTGCATGTGAAGTGGAAATTGTGGGCATCGAAAAAAGAAAATTCTCGAACCGATTCGAGTTGGATAGAATTCAATTTGAACAACCAACGCCGCATTTTTTTAGTTTCAATAGTCCTTATGGAGCTTGCAAAAAATGCGAAGGGTTTGGAACTGTTTTGGGCATCGACCATGATTTGGTTTTTCCCGATAAATCGTTGAGTGTTTATGAAGATGCCATTGCACCTTGGCGCAGCGAAAAAATGAAGGAGTGGCGTGATGCTTTAATTAAATCGGCTTTGAAATTTGATTTCCCCATTCATCGTGCTATTGCCGATTTATCAGAACAAGAATACCAATTGCTTTGGGATGGAAACCGCTATTTTAAAGGGCTTCGAGAGTTTTTCAATTTCTTAGAATATCAAACTTACAAAATTCAATATCGTGTAATGGTGTCGCGATACAAAGGCAAAACCACTTGCCCCGAATGCAAAGGAAGCCGAATTAGAAAAGATGCAGGGTATGTAAAAATCAACGAAAAAAATATTGGCGATTTATTAAGCATGCCTATAAACGAGCTGCAGCAGTGGTTTCAGGATTTGAAATTGAATAAACACGACAACACTATTGCCAAAACAATTTTGGTAGAATTAAATAATCGGCTACAATTTATGATGGATGTGGGTTTAAATTATCTCACACTCAATCGCGTTTCTTCATCGCTTAGTGGTGGCGAAACACAGCGCATTCAACTCACCCGAACATTGGGCAGCAATCTTACTTCATCATTGTATATTTTAGATGAGCCCAGTGTGGGCTTGCATCCCAGAGATACTGCTCGATTAACAAAAGTGTTGATGAGCTTACGCAATATGGGCAACACAGTGATTGTGGTGGAGCATGAAGAAGAAGTGATGAAAGCTGCTGATTACATTATTGACATGGGACCATTTGCCGGCAAACTGGGCGGTGAAGTGGTGTTTGAAGGCGATTATAAAAAACTCAGTAAAGATTCAAAATCGCTTACCACCAAATATTTGAATGGCGAATTGAAAATTGATGTACCTGAAGTGCGCCGCAAACCATTGAATAAACTGACTTTGCATGGCTGCCGACAAAATAATTTGAAAAACATTACGGTAGATATTCCACTGAATTGTTTGGTGGTGGTAAGTGGTGTAAGTGGCAGCGGAAAAACCACTTTAATCAAACAAATTTTGCATCCTGTGTTGCTGCAAAAGCTTGACCATAGCACCGAGCGACCAGGTTTGTACGATAAAATAACTGGAGATATTGAACGTATAAAAATCGTAGAAATGATTGACCAAAATCCTTTGGGTAAATCATCGCGAAGCAATCCTGTTACTTATGTGAAGGCTTACGATTTAATCAGAGATTTATTTTCAGAAATTCCGATGGCAAAATTTAAAGGCTTTTTGCCACGTCATTTTTCATTTAATGTAGAAGGCGGACGATGCGAAACTTGCAAGGGCGATGGCGAAGTAATTGTTGAAATGCAGTTTTTAGCCGACGTGCATTTAACCTGTGAAGACTGTGGTGGCAAGCGTTTCAAAGCCGATGTATTGGAAGTTTTATACAAAGGAAAAAATATCAGCGAAGTTTTAAACCTCACAGTAGATGAAGCGATGGAGTTTTTTGAAGCCGAAAAAAATATTGTAGACAAGATAAAACCCTTGCAGGAAGTGGGTTTGGGCTATGTGGCATTGGGTCAAAGCAGCAGCACACTTTCGGGCGGCGAAGCGCAACGGGTAAAATTAGCATCGTATTTGGGCAAAGGCGCAGCCACCGACCATGTGTTGTTTATATTCGATGAACCCACCACAGGCTTGCATTTTCACGACATTAACAAGTTACTAAAATCATTCAATGCATTGATTGAAGCAGGACATAGTGTGATTGTGATTGAACATAATACCGAAGTAATTAAATGCGCCGATTATGTTATCGACCTTGGACCCGAAGGCGGCAAACTTGGTGGAAACCTACTGTTTGCAGGTACTCCTGAAGGTTTGGCAGGTTGCAAAGAGAGCTACACTGCAAAATTTTTGAAAGAAAAATTGAAGTAAAAAATTAATTTCCCCAACTTTCTCTATCCAAACTTCGGTATTGAATCGCTTCGGCAAGATGCTCCACTTTAATATCGGGGCTGGCTGCTAAATCAGCAATGGTGCGGCTTACCTTCAAAATTCTGTCATAAGCACGAGCTGATAAACCTAATTTTTCCATTGCCGTTTTTAATAAATTTTCACCAGCGGTGGTAATCACACAAATTTCTTTTAATTTTTTTGAACTCATTTGCGCATTGCAATGGGTGTCTTTTGTTTCCTTAAATCTTTCTTCCTGAATTTCACGAGCCTTGATTACCCGGTCTCTCACCGCTTCACTTTTTTCCGAAACACGATGCGATGTCAATTCATTAAATGAAACTGGCGTAACTTCTACATGCAAATCAATTCTATCTAAAAGTGGTCCCGAAATTTTGTTTAAATATTTTTGCACTACACCTGGCGGACATACACAATCCTTTTCAGGATGATTGAAAAATCCGCATGGACAAGGGTTCATAGCCGATACCAACATGAATGAGGCAGGATATTCTATCGAAAATTTTGCTCGTGAAATCGTAATTCTTCGTTCTTCCATCGGCTGCCGCAATACTTCCAAAACAGTGCGTTTAAACTCGGGCAATTCATCTAAAAATAAAACACCATTATGTGCCAAAGAAATTTCACCAGGCTGCGGATTGTTGCCACCGCCAACTAATGCAACATCGCTGATGGTGTGATGTGGCGAACGAAATGGACGAACAGAAATCAAAGAAGCATGCGCTTGCATTTTACCAGCAACGCTATGAATTTTTGTAGTTTCTAATGCTTCATGTAAATTCAACGGTGGTAAAATAGTTGGCAAACGCTTTGCTAGCATGGTTTTGCCAGCACCAGGTGGTCCAATTAAAATAGCATTGTGTCCGCCAGCAGCTGCGATTTCTAAAGCACGTTTAATATTTTCTTGACCTTTTACATCCGCAAAATCAAAATCCAAACTTTGTTGTTGAGATAAAAATTCTTGTCGGGTATCAATCTCTACTTTTTCTAATGAATTTTCACCATTGAAAAAATCAATTACTTGTTTAATATCTTCTGCACCGTAAACTTCTAAATTGTTTACTATGGCGGCTTCCCGAGCATTTTCTTTGGGTAAAATTAATCCTTTAAATTTTTCTTGTCGTGCCTGAATGGCAATCGGCAACGCACCTTTGATGGGTTGCAATTTTCCATCCAACGATAATTCGCCCATCAAAATAAAATCTTTCAACGCATCGCCATTTACTTGTTCGCTGGCGGCTAACAAACCCATCGCAATTGTTAAGTCATATGCAGAGCCTTCTTTGCGAATATCAGCAGGTGCCATGTTGATGACTACTTTGCGCCTTGGCATTTTATAATCACACATTTTCAAAGCACTTTCAATGCGGTGCATACTTTCTTTCACCGCATTATCAGGCAAGCCTACCAAAAAATAACCAACGCCTTCGGTGAGGTTTACCTCAACTGTTATCGTCATGGCATTTACCCCATACACTGCGCTGCCAAAGGTTTTTACAAGCATAACTATTTTTATATTTTACAAAAAAATAACCTATTTTTGATAAATGTAAAATGCAATTTCAAACTTTCCAAGTTTCCAAAACTTGTAAAGCTAACTTTAAAATTATGTCCTTTCTATTTGCTTCAGTCCATTCATTTAACGCATATTAATTGCTCGGATAGAAAGCCACTTTATATTTATATAAAAAGGCTACTACTTTTAGTAATAGCCTTTTTGTTATAATGATTTTAACCCTTACTCATCATCCGAATCTTTTTTCGAATTGGTAGAAGGATTTGCTGCAGGTGTTTTATTTTCTTTAGCAGCTTTCTTTGCCGATTTGTCTGCTTCTTTTTTGGCTTTTTGCTTCGCTTCTTTTTCTGCCTTTGCAGCTTTTTCAGCTTCCTTTTTGGCATCGTAAAGAAATTCCTGAGTTTCAGACAACTCACTCACGGTTTCCTCGAGTTGACGATGCT
>CAIQHW010000276.1 GCA_903871715.1 uncultured bacterium | reverse complement strand
TTGATGTTAACCTTTGGCACATCACATGTTTTTGAATGGAAACAAAATGGAAAAATTGTTTCCAATTGTCATAAAATATCGGGCAGCGAATTTAATTTTCGATTTCTTTCTGCCGATGAAATTGAACAACACTTACAGCAATCGCTCAATGCTTTTAAAGCAATAAATCCTTCGGCAAAAATTTTACTTACCATTAGCCCAGTGCGCTACATGGCTTTTGGTTTTTTTGAAAATAATTTGAGCAAAGCCAATTTGTTTGTTGCCATCCATAATTTGCTGCAAAAAAGAAACAACTGTTTTTATTTTCCTGCTTTTGAAATTGTGATGGATGAGCTTCGCGATTATCGTTTTTTTACCGAAGATATGGTACATCCCAATCGCTTGGCTACACAAATTGTTTGGCAAAAATTGTGCAATAGCTTGATGCAAAAGGATACTTTGTTGTTGTTGAACGATATCAGCAAACTATTAGCAGCCCTACATCACAAGCCACGAAATGCCGATTCGCAAGCACACAAAAAATTTATTGCTGCCACCATTTCTAAAATGGAAACTATACAACAACATCACCCTGAAATAGATTTTGAAAATGAAAAACAACAATTGCAATTAGCAATTAAATCGTTGCTATAAAATGGGTTCTTAAAAAAATGTCGACATTTGCATTTTCAAATTTGTAAAATGAATTCACAAACGGTTCGAGTTACTAAAAAATTTACCTTCGATATGGCGCATGCTTTGTATGGTTATGATGGACCATGCAAAAATATTCATGGGCATACCTATCATTTACATGTAACTATTCTTGGAAAAATTATTACCGATGCCAATAATCCTAAACATGGTATGGTGGTAGATTTTAAAGATTTAAAAGATATTGTAAAAGATAAAATCATCAACACATTCGACCATGCTTTGGTATTAAATGAACATTCGCCACACAAAACTTTGATGAAAAATTTAGAAGAGCAATTTGAAAAAATAATTTTTCTACCCACACAACCGTCATGCGAAAATTTGTTGTTGCATTTTCAACAATTAATTTCACCTTATTTTTCAGCCACAGAAAAATTGATGTATATGAAATTAGAAGAAACGCCCACTTCTTATGCCGAGTGGCTTTTAGTTGATAACGAACCTTAAAATTTATAGGATTGCGCTTTTTTCAAAGTAAATCCAAATGTGCTACCCACATCGGCAGTGCTACGTACATGAATCACTTGATTGTGTGCTTCAATAATGTGTTTCACAATAGCTAATCCTAATCCTGTGCCACCTGCATTGCGGCTTCTGCTTTTATCTACTCTATAAAATCGTTCAAATAATCGGGGTAAATGCTCTTCACTAATGCCAATGCCACTATCGGTTATTTCAATTAAAATGTTTTCATCCATGTCGTAAAAACCAACTATGGTTTCACCATGTTGTTTACCATATTTTATCGAATTATCAATTAAGTTAGTAATCACTTGTCGCACTTTCTCTTTGTCGGCATGCACCATCCA
>CAIQHW010000275.1 GCA_903871715.1 uncultured bacterium | reverse complement strand
TGTTGCACGACATGAATTATGGCGATATACATTTTTGGGATGCTACTTTGCAACGCATACTTTCGGTGTTGGCTGGTTGTGCTTTAGGATTGCTCATCACTTTAATATTTCATCAACAACTTAAATTGAAGAAAGATGAAGTAACGAAAAAACAGGAAGAAGCATAGTTGCCAAATATGCTGATAATGGAAAAAGGAGAACCATGTTGCTCCCCCTTTTTAAAAATAATCATCAAACTTTAGCAGTAGCCATTTCTTCGCAAATAGCAGCGCATTCTTTACAAGCATCAGCACAAGCTTTACAGCTATCATGATGAGCAGCATGTTTAGCACATTCTGCTGCACAAGCTTCACAAACTTCAGCACACAAAGCATGCAATGCCATAGTGTATGCCGAACCACGAGCTTCTAATCTAGCGCACAAAGCGCAGATATCAGCACAATCTCTGCATAGTTTAATACAATCCTGATTGCCAGCTTTAATGCAATCGGTAATACAACTTTCGCAAGTAACCACACATGCCAAGCAAGCAGCAATACAACTTTTAACGTTTTTCATTTTGTTTGATAATTAAATTGTTTATGAAAAATAAGCTGTAAAAATCACTATAATACAAGGTTGCGGTGTTACACCGCTATGATTAATTGTTGCATTATTCACACTTTCCCCTATTTCTTTATGCACAATTTGTTGCTCTTTTTCAATTCAATAATTATTTATCGGGTGTATGAATGATGCAACTCAATTTTATAATTCTGTAAGTTTTTGGCTATTGCATTAGCAACCTTTGTGTTTCAGTTTGAAATTATGAAACGCACTCTTATAGCCATTTTTATCATAGCTCATTCAATTGCCTTATTTGCAAAAACAGATAGCTTGAAAGCAACATTTTGGAAACCAGTGCCTCGAAATTATGAAGTGAAACATGCCATTGAAATTGAAAGTTTAGTGCCGATGTTTTTTACAGGTGGTTATCATTTTGCAGTGGGCTATCGTTACAAAAAAATTAGAGTAAGAGCAAGCATTATTCAAGGTGGTAGCTTCAATGCCGATGCTTATAGCCTCAACAATTCATCCAATGTATTTAAGCGTTTTTACTTGGTTTCGCCTGGTATTTTTTTAGGTTATAATTTATGGAAGAATTTAGAACTGTATACCTATTTAGAATACCATACTTACAATATTCAACAGCAAAGCACCAATGAAACCCACCACCTTAAAAGCTTTGATACAGGGCTTGGTTTAAGCTATCAGTTTTTTATCGGACGCTATTTTTATATCCAACCAGGTGTTCACTTTTATACTCGAGCCAATGGCAGCAGCACTTTTAATGATGGAATAGTTTACCATATACCAACAGTTGATATTACACCATTGATAAGAATTGGATTTAGAATTTGGAGGAAATATTCATGAACAGAAAAAAAATCATTGCTCTTGTGGCAATGAATTTATATCAATTACAATGAAGAAAATTCTGCTCATCAACGGACATCCTAACCAAAATAGTTTTTGTTTTGGAATTGCAGACGCTTATAAAAAAGGCGTTGTAAGTGCAGGTGCAGAAATAAAAGAAATCATCATTCGCGATTTAGTATTCAATCCAAATTTGCAATTTGGTTATAAAAGCGAACCGATTTAGAACCTGATTTGTTAGCCGCTTGGGAAAAAATAAAATGGGCTGACCACCTGGTTTGGGTTCATCCAGTGTGGTGGGGCGGCTTACCAGCCATCACAAAAGGGTTTATTGACCGACTTTTTTTACCCAGCTTTGTTTTTCGTTATCGTGAAAATTCTGTTTGGTGGGATAAATTACTAACTGGCAAATCAGCACATATCATCACCACACTCGACCAACCCGGTTTGTATTATTGGTTAGTATTTGGGCGACCCAGTATAAATCAATTGAAGAAAAGTGTGTTAGGATTTTGCGGCGTAAAACCAATTCAAGT
>CAIQHW010000274.1 GCA_903871715.1 uncultured bacterium | reverse complement strand
CCCTTTATTAATGCTATCATCAATGCCGTCGTGAGTGTTTTATTGATTGTGGGATTGGTTTTTATTTTGAACAAAAAACGTGATGCACACAAAAAAACGATGATTACTGCATTTGCGTTTTCAGGTTTATTTTTAGTGTTGTATGTAGTGTATCATTCGCTATCGAAACCAACACATTTTGGTGGCGAAGGATGGATAAGACCAGTATATTTTTTCTTGTTGATTTCGCATATTTTTTTAGCCGCGGTTAGTTTTCCGCTTATATTAATAACGCTGTCACGTGGCTTGCAGCAACGGTTTGATAAGCACAAGAAAATTGCAAAAATCGTTTTTCCAATTTGGTTGTATGTAACCGTAACAGGTGTGATTGTGTATTTGATGATTTCAAAATACTATTGATTTTCATTCCTCAATTTCAAATTTTTATCGCTCAAAATTTCTAACACTTGTTTTAAAATGTGTGTAAGAAAATGTTTTGTTTTTGAATTGCAAGCTGCTTCAATTTAATTTAGCACTCACAAAATTTGTTTATGGAATCAACAGCATTTGAAGTTATTGGCGGAAAAAAATTAAGTGGCGAGATCACGCCCCAAGGCGCAAAGAATGAGGCTTTGCAGATTGTCTCAGCCGTTTTATTAACCGAAGAAAAAATTACGATTAGCAATATTCCGCAGATTCGTGATGTGTTGGCGTTGATTGATTTGATGAGAGATTTTGGTGTGGTGGTGAATAAAATTGCTGACGACACTTATTCTTTCGAGGCTAAAGATGTGAATTTAGATTTTATGCAAAGCGATGCCTTTCGCAAAAAAGGTGGCGCACTTCGTGGCTCCATCATGATTCTCGGTCCATTATTAGCTCGATACAAAAAAGCATTTATGCCAAAACCAGGCGGTGATAAAATTGGCAGACGCCGCTTGGATACACACTTTATAGGCTTTCAAAATTTGGGAGCAAAATTTAATTTCGATAGCAACGATGGATTTTTCAGCATTGATGCAAAAGAGTTAAAAGGCTGCTACATGTTGCTGGATGAGGCTTCAGTAACGGGCACAGCCAATATTATTATGGCGGCAGTGATGGCAAAAGGTACAACTACAATTTTCAATGCAGCCTGTGAGCCTTATTTGCAGCAGCTTTGCAAGATGTTAAATAGAATGGGTGCAAAAATTTCGGGCATTGGCAGCAATTTAATTTCGATTGAAGGCGTTGAAAAATTAGGTGGCACAACTCATCGTTTGTTGCCCGATATGATTGAAGTGGGCAGCTTTATTGGCTTGGCGGCAGTTACACAATCTGAAATAAAAATTAAAGGAGTTGGCTATGAACATTTGGGTTTGATACCCACCGTTTTTCGCCGATTAGGAATTGATTTTGAAGAAAAAAATGATGACATCATTGTGCATGGCAGCAAACCTTTCGAGATTCAAACCTTTATTGATGGCTCAATTCTGACTGTAGATGATGCACCTTGGCCTGGTTTTACACCCGATTTAATCAGTATCGTTTTAGTAACTTCTATCTTTGCAAAAGGCTCGGTGTTGATTCATCAAAAAATGTTTGAGAGCCGATTATTTTTTACAGATAAACTGATTGAAATGGGCGCACAGATTATTTTATGCGACCCACATCGTTGCACGGTGATTGGAAATAATCGCCAACATCAACTTCGTGGTATCAGCATGACAAGCCCCGACATCAGAGCTGGTGTGGCTTTGCTGATTGCAGCTTTATCAGCCAATGGAAAATCTACCATTCACAACATTGAACAAATTGACCGTGGTTATCAATTTATTGATAAACGATTGCAGGCTTTGGGAGCGGATTTGAAGCGCATTTGAAACAACGATTTTGACCAATAAAAAAGCCGCAACAATTCTCATAGCTGCGGCTTTTTAGTTTTTTCAAAAATTATTTTAGTCGAATTTTACACCCAACGATTTCATCGTTTCGATGTTCAAATTACCAACTGGCAACGAATTGTCTTTTTGATATTTCACCAAAGCAGCTTTTGTATCAGTTCCTAAAACACCGTCAACGCCTTTTGGCCCTATATCATAACCCTTCTTTTTCAAAGCAGATTGAATTTGACTTACCACATCTGTATTTACTTTATTGTCGCAAACAATTTCTTTCCATTCGCTGTAGCCCCCTTTTGTTTTCAAAACACGTTTTGAAACCGTTTGATATTCGGCAGCCGTGTTCACATCAACCGTGTGCGCAGCCACATCAACCACTTGTTTAGTTACGGTTTTGTATTCAGCTGGAATTACGATTTCCTTAGTACTTGCAGGTGTTTTCACCACAGTTTTTGTAACTGTTTTATATTCGGCAGGAATTACTTCTTCACGTGTAGAAGCTGGTTTATCCAACACTTGTTTAGTTACAGTTTTGTATTCAGCAGGTGTTTTTTCCAAACACATAATAATGCAATCATCAGGGTTTTCACTCAAGCAGCCAGTTTGATGTTTTTTTACCCATTTTTGACCTTCGGGTTTTGTCAACATTTGCTCTGTAACTGTTTTGTAAGTAGCTGAAATGTTGATTAAACGCTTCGTTTCATCTTTCACTTTCACTTGCTCGGTTTGTGTTTCATACACTGCTGGAATAATTTCCAAACGCTTCGTTTCTGCTTTCACCATCACTTGTTCGGTAACCGTTTTGTAAGTTGTTGGAATAATTCTGTAAGCTTTTTTATCAGGTTCAATCATCACTTTTTCTGTAACAGTTTCAAACACATCAGGCTTTAAACATTTAGCGTAACACTTGCCTGGCTCTGCATTTGGCGGATATAAATCGTTATCGGCTTGAGGTGCTTGCGCATAAGCCGCAGCAACAATTAATGACGTGGCAAAAAGCGAAAAAATCTTTTTCATACTCTAATAAAGAATTGTTTTTTAAAAATTTTTGAGTGCCAAAGATAGCAGTTGTAATTTATATTTTTCATCAAATAATTTTTGAACTGATTTTATTCGAGCTTTCGTAGCCATTATATTTTAAAATGCTTTCCTAACTTTGCAAAAAAAATATCATGCCCACAATTGGAATAGCAGCCGACCATGCAGGTTTCGAGTTGAAAGAAAAACTAAAAATTTATTTAGCCGAAAAAAACTTCGTGGTAAAAGATTTTGGCACCCACAGTTTGGCTTCGATGGATTATCCCGATGCGGTGCATCCACTTTGCAAAGCTTTGGGCGAAACGGCTTTTGAGCAAGCCATCTTGATTTGCGGCAGCGCACAAGGTGTGGCTATCACCGCCAATAAATATCCATTTGTACGAGCAGCGGTGTGTTGGAATGTAGAAATAGCAACGCTTACAAGGCAACACAACAATGCCAATATACTTTGTTTGCCAGCACGATTTATTAATTACGAAACCGCCAAACAATGCGTAAATGCCTTTTTCAACACCGCTTTTGAAGGTGGTCGCCATCAAAATAGAGTTAACAAAATAGCCATCCCCAATTGTTGATGCGAAAGTTTTTATTTTTTTTGTTTGTTGCAAATGCACTATTCATCAATGCTTCAGCATTTTCATGCGCAAAAATAAATGCCGATACTTCGGCTTTTTACAGTGGCTTTTTCTTACAACGTAAAAAAACAAACGACACTTCAAAGCTGGCATTTCCTTACATTTTGCCCGACACTTCACGATCAAAAATTAATTACAACAATTATTATTATACTTTCGATTCTTTGCATTTTCATGTAATAAATTTGCAAAAAAGCGATTTTTATCAAACCAAAAATATCACAACCGAGTTTGCGCAATTGCGCCCCTCGATGCCCATCAAATGGCTATTCTACTTCATTTTGGGATTAGCTATTATTGTAGTTTTTGTAAAATCTTTTTTCACTAGATATTTCAATGAGTTGTGGCGTTCGTTTTTTAATTTAAACAAT
>CAIQHW010000273.1 GCA_903871715.1 uncultured bacterium | reverse complement strand
GGAAGGAGCATTTGCTTTTTCAATTCTTCTACACCATCGCCTTTTCTGGCATTAATGGGAATAATTTTTACACCCAATTGTTCGCTCAACTTTTTTATTTGAATGAACAAACCTTGATGCTTAGCCACATCCAGCATGTTGAGCGCAATAATCACTGGAATTTTTAAATCAATAATTTGCGAACAGAACAACAAATTTCTTTTCAAATTAGATGCATCTGCCAATACAATTATCAAATCGGGGTACGATTCATTGTGTGGATTCAGCAACACATCAAACGCCACATACTCGTCCATCGAACGTGGATAAAGGCTGTAAGTGCCAGGTAAATCAACTATTTCAGCAATTGTGTTGGTATTTAATTGCGCATAGCCAGTCTTCTTATCAACTGTAACACCAGGATAATTTGCCACTTTTTGGCGCATGCCAGTGAGCGCATTAAACAAAGATGTTTTGCCACAATTCGGATTACCAACTAATGCTATTTTTAATTTGGTTGCCAATTATTTTTTGAAATGAAAACACAAATATCCGAAGAATAGTTTTATTAATCGAAAAGTTGGGATGGATTAATGAAGAGATACCGAATCATACATCTCCTTCAACTGCTCACCTCTCACATTCCATTTCAATAAACTTTTAAAGCGTTGATGAGCAAGCCTTTGCTCTTGTTTTAAAAAATTTTCATCAGAAAAAATTTGATGCAATTTTTCAGCGAATTCATCAATTCCTGTTTGATAATTTTTTGAATAGTTTACTTTCAATTTTGAATCAGGGTGTGTGATTTCTCCTGGTCCAAAATTGTTCCAACACAACACAGGCATATCAGCACTCATGGCTTCAGCCACCACCATTCCTGCACCTTCATGCGATGGAAACAAAAACAATGCAGCTTGTTTGTAAATGTTTTTCAATTGCTCACGAGGCATCCATTCATGCACTTCAACTGATTGCTGCAACTGGCTTTCAGCAATCCAGTTCAATACATTTGATTTGTATTTTCCTGTACCGACAATCACCAATTTTGTTTTTAATTTTTCTTCAGATGAAAGTTGATGATAAAATTTTGCGAATGATTTTATGGTGATGTCAAATCCTTTTAAAGCCACAAACCTGCCAACAGAAAGGATTACAAAGTCATCTGATTGTTTGCATGTAAAATCAACTTCTTCCGCTGCGATAGATGGCGAAATGAAAAAAATATTTTTCGGTTTCAATTTTTCAACTGAACCATGATGCATATACCAAATGCAAGCGGCTTTATTTTTGGCAATTTTTAAGAACGGGTCAAGATGCCAAAAAATGTTTTTTAGTGTCCATAAAAATCTATCTAATGCTTTTGCAGAAAAATCGTACTCTTGCAAAAATATTTTTTTTATTTTCGGATGATGCCCCACAGGTCCCCATACAAAAGGCTTTCCGAGTATCCACAAAAAAGTTGGCGTCCAATCGTTGTGAAAATTTAAGTGATGAGCAATATCAAAATTTAGTTTTTTTCTTTTCAGAAAGAGCGCAACAGAAAGTTGCCAGAAATAAAAATAAATCAAACTTAAAATTGGTCCTTTTTTCCAAAACAAAAATGCTTTGTGCCAATCGTAATACAAAAATTGAATGCGGTCGGTGTGATTTTTTAGTGACGGATTTTGAGCAATAAATTTTTCAATATGCTCACGATTATTTTTTCTTGTAACAGCAATTATATTTTGAAAACGTGCAGCTTGCATCACGAAATTCCATCCCATAGCATCTTCCGAACCTTGATAAGGATTGATAGCGTATGCGGTTATGAGAATTGTTTTCAAAAAATTATTTTCTTTCTTTAATCAATTTTGCAGGCACACCACCAATAATTGAATTGGCAGGAAAACTTTTTGTAACCACAGCACCAGCAGCTAATATGCACCCATCGCCGATTTCAACGCCATCCAAAATTGTTACTTTACTTCCAATCCAACAATTTTTTCCAATCTTGATTCCTTTTCTGTTCACACCTTGCAATCGAATTGGTGTTTGCAAATCAGCGTAATTATGATTTTCAGGATGACAACTTAAATACTCACCAATGATGCAATCATCGCCAATTTCGAAACCACCTGCACCGCCCAAGTAAGTAAATTCGCCCATTCCAACGTTGTTGCCAATTTTTATAAACGAACCCAAATTGTTAAAAGTGGTGGAAACAACGATGCAACTATAAGAGCCAATGCCCACATTATCGCCCAAAATAATTCCTTCTGTTCCCAATGCACTTAACAAAACATCATTGCCCAGTTTTAATTTTTTCCCCCATTTTATTTTGTGTTGATATTGTGTTCTGCATCTTTTTCCAATCGAAGATTGCGATGGCATCGAACCTTTCAATAAAAATTTGTAACTCCTCAAATGCCCGATGAATAAGGAATACAGTAAGCTTATTAACATTCTTCCATCTACTTTTTCATGAAAGGAAAAGTTTGGATTTCGGAGGCGCAATATTTTTTCGACGATTGATTTCATTCTTGACTAATCCAAAGTTTTATGTTTTATCTCTTGAAAAATATTTTCAATTGTTTCTTCTTTTATGTCTGCTAATTTTGCATACATCTCACTTATTTGCAAAGAGACATCTTTTAAAGCTTCTAATTTTTGAGCTGATAATGATAATAATTGTAGGCATTCTTCAATTTTTCTTTGATTAATATCACCAGATTTTATTGATAAAGATTTAATTTTTTCTTGTTGCTTTTTTACAT
>CAIQHW010000272.1 GCA_903871715.1 uncultured bacterium | reverse complement strand
CGCTGCTCATCAACAAAAAAAATGGGGCAATTTTTTTCATAAAAGATTAGTTTTCTAAAAATAAAATTTTTGTTCGAAAATAAAAAAAAATGAGCAGCAAAAAAGAATTATCGCACCAGTGTAATATCGCCTTTGTAGTTGAAGCCATTGCCTTCTACATCAATGCCATCAATTAGGTACATGTAAGTTTCCATCGATTGTGGTTCGCCGTGGAAAGTGCCGTCCCAACCTTTGTTTAGTTCGGTGGTGCTAAATAATAATTGCCCCCAACGATTGTAAATATTGAAATGATATAAGGTCCGAATACCTGCATAAATGGGCATAATTTCATCGTCTAATCCATCGCCATTTGGAGAAAATGCATTGGGCATTAGTGCAATTGGATTTGGGAAAACATACACATGCACCGTGTCAAAATTATAACAGCCATTGATGTCGGAAATTTTTACCACATACACTTGATCATGTTGCAAAGTGACTGTGGGTGTGGCTGAAGCCGAGTCACTTAATCCTGTGGATGGCATCCATAAATACGAATATCCTCCCCAAGCATATAATGTGCTGGGCACATTTTTTACGATATTGGTATCTTTTTGCGAATCGCCATTTTTATAAAAATCAATATGCACAATCACACTATCTGTTTCTGGTTTTAAACAAACAAAAGTATCAATCACAGTTACAAAGTAAGTGGTTGTTGCAGTGGGTGATATTACTGGGTTTGCGCTGTTACTATACAACATATTATTGGTCGGTTTCCAACTATAAAATGTGCCATTGGTGGCATGTAAATTTCCAGAAATGCCTTTGCATAAAGTGAAATCATCGCCAGCATTTGGAGTGGCTAAAACTTTCACATTTACTTTCATGGTATCAAATCGAACACAATTTCCTGTGGCAATTCTAACTTGGTATAATGTGTAAACGGCGGGATTGGCAAATGGCTTGGAAGCTGTGTCGCTGCTTAATGCGTAAGAAGGAGTCCACAAAAACTTTATGCCATTGGTTGCTTTTTTTAGTTGAATAGTATCACCAAAACAAATGGTAGTGTCGAAAATTAATCCATCACTTTTGGGATTGATGTTGGTAATTAATATACTATCTTTTGCAAAACAGCCATTTGGCGAAACTACATACACATAATATCGTGTAGTAACGTCTGGCGTTACCAATGGATATTCGCTCGTTGTATCATCAATAGAAAAGTTGGGGTACCAAGCGTAAGTGCCGCCACCAAAGGCTCGTAGGGAGATGGTATCTAAATTACAAATGGAAGTATCATCGCCTGCATGGGTGATGGGAATAGGATAAATGGTGATGCTTTGTTTAGTGCTATCCATACAACCCCAAGTATTTTGCACCACTAATTTTACGGTGTAAGTATTGGCAGTAAGATATTTGTGTTTCACCGAAGATGCACTGCTGATAAGCGAATCGCCATCTGCAAAATACCATTTTGATGGTATTAATGCTGATGGTCCACCAGTAGAAGTGTTGAAAAATAATGCAGAATCATACACACAACTATTGATAGGAATAAAATCGGCATGAGTACCAAACTCAACATGAATGGTTGCAAATGCAGTATCGGCGCAGCCTGTGTTGGGATACACAATCGAAGTGATGGTGTAATTGCCTGCTGTTTTGTAAATGTGTGTGGGGCTTTTTATGGTGTCGTTATTTTTTGTGCCACTACTTGGTTCGCCAAAATTCCACCAATAACTATGTATGTTGGCAATGGATGAAAAATGAACAATGCTATCGCAATTCACAGTCGGAACTACAATACCACTGTGGGTTTGCGTATCAATCACAATGGTATGTGTGACGCTATCTATGCAGCCTTTTATGTTTTGAATGATTAATTTCACGGTGTAAGTGCCAGCTCGTTTATACACATGTGTTGGGCTTTGCGAAGCAGAAAATGTAGTATCGCCAAAATTCCAATTCCAAGCATTGGGCAATTTTGCGCCAGTGGATGAATCGGTAAATTGAATTAAATGATTGGGGCAATTATATGCATGAAAATATCCAAATTTTGGCACAAACGGACCAAATACTTTTATGGTAGCATAAGCTGTATCGCTGCAAGAATCCTGTGCTCCTGGGTTGACTACAAACATGGTAGTGTATACACCAGTATCAGAAAAAGTGAAGGTGGGTGAAAAACGCCAACTCGTATCGTGTGGCGAATTGGTGGCATCATTAAATTTCCAAAAGTAGCCACCACTATAGGTTAGCGACTGAAAGCCCACAGTTAATCCGCTACAAACCAGCGTTGGTGCTGATATTCGTGCAGTTGGTGGAGCAAATACACCAATCAATTTGGTAACGCTATCGGTGCAACCCACTCTGTTTTTTATCACCAATTTTATATGGTATCGCCCCGAATCTAAATAGCTATGAAATGGATTTTGTGAAGTAGAAGTGGTGTTGTTGTCATCCAAATTCCAAAACCATGTAAGCGGCTGTGCTATTGACTTTGAAGTATCTACAAAGTGAACCATATTTTTGCGGCAAATGTATGGCGGCAAATAAGTGTAGCCCACCGAAAATGGGGCATAAGCTTTTATTTGCGCAGTGGCCGTATCAATGCAAGTGCCCGTTGCGCCTAGGTTTAAGATAAGTATAACTTGATGAACACCTGTATCTAAATAATTGTAAGCAGGCTGAAAGTGCCAACTGGTATCGTTTACAGCCGTGTCGCCAAAATTCCAAAAATAATTTTGGGCAATGCCCGTGGTTTGAAAATTAATGTTGTTCGAGTAGCAATTTAATGGTGGTGCAATAATATTTGCCACCGCCACTGGATAAATTGTTTTGGTAACGGTCATCGAATCGGTGCAGCCTTTTGCATTTTGCGAAATCAATTTGATGTTGTACGTGCCAGCCGTTGTAAAAACGTGTGATGGGCTTTGATGGTGCGATGTATCGCCATCACCAAAACTCCAATTCCAGCTATTTGGCATCAAAATTCCTTTTGAAGAATCATTAAATTGAATGGGCATATTGATGCACCACATCTGTGGCGAATAACCAAATTTTGCTTTAAATGGCGGATATACTTGAAAGGTGGCTAATGCAGTATCTACGCAGGTTTTAGGGTATCCGACATTGATAATTAACGACACGGTGTATACGCCTGAATCGGGATAAACATAAGTTGGATTTACTAACCAACTGGTATCTGTGGTTGTAGTTGGGTCGCCAAAACTCCAATAATAATTTGCCGATGTGGTGGGCGTTTGAAAATGAATCGTATCGCTACTACAATCTAATAAAGGATTTAAAATAGCCGCTGTTGGAAATTTTGAAATGATGGTTAAAGACTTTGTAGTTGTGTCTTTGCAGCCACCAGAGTTTTGAACAATTTCTGTAACTGTATATGTACCACCTTTGATGTAAACATGCGATGGGCTTTGATGATGCGATGTATCGCCATCGCCAAATGTCCAATAGTAACTCATTGGGTTAGGCCCACCCTTGGTTGTATCTGTAAATTGAATCAATTCGCAAGTGTATTTTGTGCCCGATGTCGCTACTTTAAAACCATAAATATTGTTGTAGTAAACTCTTACATTAAACCAAATAGTATCGGTGCAAGTACCCAACTGCCCTGGGTTCATCACCAAATAAGCTCGGTAAGCACCTGTGTCGGCATAAGTATAAATTGGCGCTGCTAAATTGCTGGTATCAGCGTTTGTAGTTGGGTCGCCAAAATTCCAATAATAAGTAGATAAAGCATTTTGTGGCGTGCTCGTATTTACAAACTGAACAGTAGGTGTAGCGTATTTACACGAAAGTTTTACAGAGTCGTAAGTACCCGAAGGCGTTGTAATTGTTGAGGTTGGTACATTAGAAACTACATTAGTTAAACATGCACCAACATTAAATTGTATGTCCCTAAAAATTGAACCTAAATAAGCACCATTGCGATATTCATCAACTCGAATTCCAACTAAAAAAACTGCGGCAGTTGGAGGGTCGCAGGTAATAACTCCCGAAGTATCGTTGATAGTTAAATTTGGTGTACCACCTAAAATATTTGTAGGCGAATAGGAAGATAACCAAGATAAATGATTAAATGCTACTGGCGGGGTATTTGAACCATCATAAGGCACATAAAACGAGTATGACAACGAATCCCCATCTGGGTCTGTTGCTGCTTTCAGACGTTTATTTGTGCGGCTATAAGGAAAAATAAATGGCTGTCCTTGGCAAATTTCAATTGGTGGAAGTTGTGAAAAAACTGGGCTATTATCACCCCAATTAGCAGTGCCAGGCATGATGCACATAAAAGTAGAGCCTACATTTCCACTGGCAGTATTAAAGTTAGCAACAGCTAAATTTCGTGCAGCGTTTTGCGCAATGATAGTATAACCGCCTGCAATGGGTAATAAATTAGTTACTTGCACTTGATAAACAGCTTCGCTTACACAAAGTGTTGAACTAGGTGTAAAGCAAGGACTATAGGCGTTTTGTGCAACAGCAGTTCCGTTTGTACCTCCTGAAATTTCAGGTGCTGTAACAGTTTTGACCAATGTGCCAAGAGTAGTTGTTTGAAAGTTGGTAGATTGATAAATGTATAAATTGATTTGCCCTTGAAATTGAACACCTTGATTACAATCCTTATAAAGATTGAGAGTAAAAGTGTAAGTATTATTGCCGTTGTAAACATACGTTAATTCGCCACCAACAATATGTTTGGCATACAAATTTGTTTTGGCAAATAACAAAACCAACAGCATCAGCACATATTTTACAAAGCTGAACTTCAAGATTAATTTAAGTTTTTAGTTTTTGACATAGG
>CAIQHW010000271.1 GCA_903871715.1 uncultured bacterium | reverse complement strand
GCAGGGTAAAAATACAATTTTGAGAGCTATTCACAACCTCGTTCGCTGTCGACTACATCTTGGCAGAACTGTGAATGCAGGGTAAAAATACAATTTTGAGAGCTATTCACAACCCACGACAAGTATTATTGCAAAGCGAAAGAACTGTGAATGCAGGGTAAAAATACAATTTTGAGAGCTATTCACAACGCTTATTTATTTACCTTTTATTTTTTAAAAACTGTGAATGCATGGTAAAAATACAATATTTTAGCAGATGTATATGAGTGATTAGTTCCAATGGTTATCTTTAAGCGTGATTGGCTTTTTAACACTTATTGAATTACATAGAAATCGAAAATTTTTGATAAATAATCTCACCTCATACTTTAGTTAAAGTAAAATGGTATTAAACGAAACCATAGGGTTTTATCCTAGTAATTTCCCTCTAACGGAATTTTGCAAGAGGTATAAATTTTTACCTCATAAAGTCGTAAAAATCCTCACAAATTTTATTCAAAAGGATAAAGAATTTTTTGGCAAGGCTAAAATTAGGTTAAATTCCACCATCCTAAAAAATCAATTAGGAAACGATTACAACAAAATAATAGCGGCACTAATTGATTTTGAAGCACTTCTCCATACCGATGGATTTGTTGTGGGGGAAAAATCTAATCAATACCAATTGGCACCATTTTACTATGAATCAGAAGATATCCTTAGCCATAGCACCGTAATACCTATTAATCCAGGATTAAGAAAATCATTGGATGCTAAATACTTAAATGAATACCTAAAGGAGCAATCACAATTTAAATTGAATAGGATTAAACGCTTACCCCCCTCTATGGTTTCTGAGAGATATGGTTTAGTTATAAATTCAATTTTAGATCCTAGGCTTAAGTTTGATGTTAACCTCGCCTTGAAAATTTTAGGCAATATCCCTTTAGACCTAACCAAAGAAAAAGATAGGGATAAATTTAAGGCATATAAATCAACGATTCTATCCATTAAGGAAAATGGTATGTTCTATAATGTAGATATTAACGGTCGTTTTTACTCTAATCTTTGTTCCATATCAAAAAACTTTCGCTGTTGCTTTACATTCAATGAAGAAAGATTGGTGGAGATTGACGTTTCTAATACCCATCCATTATTGCTGGCAAATCTTTGCGATGAGCATTTTTTATTAAAATTGGTTAAAATAGATAAGGTAGTTGAAGTAGATGAAAATTTATTTGACGAATTTATTTCAATGCTCAGAACTAATCCTAAGGATCTTGACACTTATAAATTATTAGTTCAATCTGGTAAATTTTATGACTCGTTCGAAGTTTACTCTCCTAATTACTCACGGGAATTTGTTAAGAAAAATATGATGGTTGTAATTAACGATGATGGTGGTCATGCCTCTAGAGATGTTTTGGCATTACGAATTGCATTTTCTGACCTATATCCAACTATCTATCAATTAATCGAATTACTAAAAAGCGTAAATCATGTTTATGTGTCATCCGTATTAATGACGATGGAGGCTCAATTATTGATTTTTAAGGTACCGGCGGAGTTTTACTATAAATATCCAAATGCAGATGTTCCATTTCTTACTATTCACG
>CAIQHW010000270.1 GCA_903871715.1 uncultured bacterium | reverse complement strand
TGAGTTGAGCGCATCCTGATAGTAGTCGTTTTAGAGTGCGGGGAGACGATCATTGCATTTCCAAGAATAATCCCAGACATATTGATGAAAGGGGTGCGTGCACACTGAATAGCGATAAAAAAATGATGAACATTTGTGCATAATTCGTTGGCTGCATTTACACTTTTATTTTTTAATTTTAAGAACCATTATGGCAGAATTGAACAACGAAATAAAAAACGCAACCAACCGATTTAAGAAAAAAAATCAGCCCGTGGATATGTCGCAATTTGTGTTTGGCAAATTGCAACCGCAGGCTCGTGATTTAGAAGAAGCGGTGTTGGGTGCGGTAATGTTGGAAAAGGATGCACTGCCCGCCATTGTTGATTTTTTAAAGGCGGAAAGTTTTTATGTAGAAGCGCATCAATTGATTTACAAAGCCATTTTGCGATTGTTCAACAAACCCGAACCAATTGATATTTTAACCGTTGCTGAAGAATTGCGAAGAACTGGCGAGCTTGATTTAGTGGGCGGTTCCTACTACATCACCGAATTAACTAATCGCATTGCCACAGCTGCCAATGTGGAATATCATGCTAGAATTATTGCCCAAAAATATATTCAACGCGAACTCATCAGAACCAGCACCGAAATTGTAAGAGACGCATTTGAAGATACTACGGATGTGTTTGAATTGTTGGATAGAAGCGAAAAGAATTTGTTTGAAATTACCGACCAAAACATGCGTCGCAACTATGCAGATTTGGGCACTTTGATGGCACAAGCAACCAAAGAAATTAAACATGCTGCCGAGCATCAAGATAAATTAACGGGTGTGGCATCAGGCTTTATCAAGCTGGATAGGCTTACTGGTGGCTGGCAGAAGAGCGATTTAATTATTATCGCTGCACGACCAGGTATGGGTAAAACATCGTTCGTTTTGAGTATGGCACGAAATGCAGCTATGACTGCCAATAAGCCAGTGGCTTTGTTTTCATTAGAAATGAGTTCGCTGCAATTAACCACCCGTTTGATGGCAAGCGAAGCGGAAATATCAATGGAAAAATTGCGCAAAGGTGCTTTGGCAAATTATGAATTGGCACAATTAGAATCTAAAGTAAGAGAACTTTCAGATGCCCCAATTTTTATTGATGATACGCCAGCACTCAATATTTTCGAGCTTCGGGCAAAGGCGAGAAGATTGAAACAACAACATGGCATTTCGTTAATCATCATTGATTACCTGCAATTAATGAGCGGCGGCGGTGATAATAAAGGTGGAAACAGAGAACAAGAAATTAGTCAAATTTCGCGTTCGCTAAAAAATTTAGCCAAAGAATTAAATGTGCCAGTAATTGCGCTTTCGCAATTAAGCAGAGCCGTTGAAACCCGTGGTGGTACTAAGCGTCCGCAGTTGAGCGATTTACGTGAATCGGGTGCGATTGAGCAAGATGCCGATATGGTTGTGTTCTTATACCGTGGCGATTATTACGGGCAAGAAGTGGATGAAAATAATCAATCCATCAAAGGTAAAACCGAAGTGATAATTGCCAAACATAGAAATGGTGCATTGGAAACTGTACCGATTAAATTTGTGCATCATTTGGCGAAATTTGAAGAGTGGGATGAAATGGGCGTGCCAGCAGGTTACAGCGCTATCGACCGTAGTTCGTTTACCACAGTATCTTCTAAAATGAATGAATTGGATGGCAACATGGGTAGCAGCGGCGAAGCAAAAATTGATTACGATTTGGGTGATGAGCCGCCGTTTTAATAAAGAAATTTTGTAGAAAAAAATTATTGCTTTACAAATTTCAAATGATAAATAGTGCCATTGATTTTAAAATCAATCAAATACAGTCCTGTGGATAAATTGGCAGTTTCATTCCACTTAAAAGATTGAAAAGTATTTTGGTTGCCAACAAAAGTTTTATCCAACATTTTCTTTCCTGTTACATCAAATAATTCCGCTGTTGCGGTTTGCACAGAATCGCTAAAACTATACAAACAAAAATAATTGGCTGATGGATTGGGATATAAAATGGGCGAATGATTTTTATCGAAAAGCGTATTGGATGAGCCCGACAACAGATAATCGGCTAATCGAAAATCTGGAATACCATAACCCAAAGAATCATTTGGTTGCAAAAATAAATTGGCACTTTGCCGAATTGCATCTCTAATTTCTGCCGCGTTTTTTGTTGGATATTTTTGCCACAAACATGCCGCCAAGCCACACAGAATGGGCGATGAGAAAGATGTGCCACTGCCATTTGCAATATAATA
>CAIQHW010000269.1 GCA_903871715.1 uncultured bacterium | reverse complement strand
GCTGGTGATATTATTGAAACTGAAAGCAGTTATCAAAACTATAATCCAGATAGTGTTTTAAGAATTGTATACACCCACGATTCTATTATTTCAAAAACATTTTTATTGAACAATTCGGCGGTGCAATATGTGCGATTTCATAAATCGGCAACTACTTATTCAGCCAATACATTGGGCTACCACACTACGTTTCAGAACATTGTTGATACTTTTGTTTGCAACAATTTAGATAGCACCCCAGCTATGGTTTATCCAGTGGGTATTGTATGCAATCAATATCTAAACACCGATACAATAACGCCCGATAATTTGTTGTGCAATGTTAGTTATTGGAATCGCTATTATGGTCATCCATTTATTTGCGGCAATGCTTATGTTTGCTACTCTCAAATTCTCTATTATTTGGGGCTTGGTGGACCATATTATCACGCTGCATCTGCAAGTTCTCAAACCGAGGGACACCATTATATTGTATTCTATAAAAAATCAAATGTGGCTTGCGGTTCAAAAATTAACTTTGCAAAATTTGCAGTTACAGGAATTAGTAACATTAATGCGGAATATAAAGCAATTCAATTATTTCCAAATCCATCTCATGGTAGTTTTACCATTAATCAAACTATGAATGATGTAATGCAATTCAACTTGTACAATTTGATTGGTGAAAAAGTTTTCGCAACAAAACTGCAACAAACAATCACAACTGTATCAAATTTGAATTTGCCGAAAGGTGCTTATTTGTTCAATGTTTCAGCCTCGAATGGAGAAGTGCTGCAAAATGGAAAAATGATAGTCGAGTAAAGAAATCTATTTTCAAAGACTACAATATTGTTTAAACTCTTCCATTTTTCTTTCAATTTCTGTTTCTGTTTGTTTCGATATTTTTTCGAAAGGTAAGATTTCGGTTTTTAATTTCTTGCCTGTAATCGTTCGTTTCCATGTGCCAATAATTTTTCCATCATGCACAATCATGGGTTTGAAAATGCCGTTGTTGGTAAATGCTTTTGGTGAGTGAATTTTATCAACAACATCAAGGCGATGATTATAGCTGATGATGTATTCGTCAAATGCAGGAAGCAAATGGATTTCTGAGTTCGGTTTTATTTTTTCTTTGGAATGAAAAACAAAATAAGTTTGTTCGCCAACTTCAATTTTCTCTAAAATTTTTGAAATAAAATCAATCGCTTTTTTTGCATCAGTTTGATTCAATCCGCTCCACCAACTAAAATCTTTTAGTGTGGCAGGCGAATGACTTTGAAAATAAATAGTTGCCAATTTTGCCAATGCTTCATCACGACTAATTTTTTTTGATTGCAGAATTCTCTCATCCAGCAAAGCATAAGTGATTTCTTTTCCCTTCCTGATTCCATTGCAAACCAACCCATTCAACTCTGCATGAAACATGATGTGTGCTGAGCGATAACCATCGGTATTGATTTTTTCTTTTTGCAGCACAGCCATGATTTCATCACGAGTGCAATGATTATTTTTCGCTAAAATTTTCAGAATTATTTTTTCTGCCTTGAGCAAAGTTTTGTCATCTACGTCATCACGTTTTGCGTAAGAATTTAAAGTGCGAATTAATTGCGGAGCTGATAAATCCATCATCCAACGATGGTTTTCAGCCGATACAATATGCCATGTAGGTCGAAGAATATGAGTACGAATTAATTCCCCATTGTTTAATGCTGTTTCAATTTTATTTTCATTCGCATCTGGCAAACGCAACGCCACAGCCCATTTGCTCATTTCATAATCTTGCGCTTGCATAGCCCCCATCCAATTCAACAATTCATTAGGTTGCTGAAATTGTTGTTGTGCAATCTGTTGTGTGTGCAGGCGGTGGTGAGGGATGTGCATGGAATCAAACTAATGAGTTAATTAAATAAAGGAAGCATAGTTTTTTGAATGCTATCTCTTCTATGTTTTTCTTTCTTTTCTTCTGGAGTTAATTCCTGATATTTTAGTATCTCATCTTTAGAAAGTTTTTCATAAACCTCTTTTCTTAAAAAAGTATAAAAACAATCAAGGTCAGATTCGCCATCATTTTTGTATTTAAAAACTAAAATTAACTCTTTTGAATTAATCATCTTAATTTCATTTGTACCAACAAAAGATAAGGTTGAATCATTGATAAACCTGTATTTCTTTTTGACATTTATTTCATCAATAAATCGGTCACTAAACAAAGCACTTCCGTCTTTATTGAATGTAAGTGTAACGCTGGGTTCATGGTCAAAGCCAATATGACCTCTATTATCTCTTCTTACTTCTATCCATTCACCAAGAATTAAATCTTTTGAACTCTTTTTTTTGTTTTCAGAACAGTTCCATAAAAGGAATGCACTAAAAAACAAACCTGTTATTAAAAAAAATTTCATGTCTGCGTTTTAAAATTAATAATTCACAAGCTTCTCTAAACTCTCTTTCAGCCTAGCTTTTGCTAAGAAATTATTTTCTAAAGGAATAGCAAATGGAACAGGCGTATCTAACGAAGCACAACGCATCACAGGCGCATCAAGGTTTTCAAAGCAATGCTCATTTATCCAAGCAGAAATTTCTCCACCAGTGCCGCCAATCAAAGTATCTTCATGCAACACTAAAACTTTGCCCGTTTTCTTTACTGTTTTTTCAATTGCTTCATAATCCAACGGCGCTAAAGTTCTCAAATCCAAAATCTGAATACTGACATCCGATAACTGCTTACTGATTTCTAACGCCCAATGCACACCAGCTCCATAAGTAATAATAGAAACATTCGTTCCTTCCTGAACCACATTGGCTTTGCCAATTTCAATTTCATAATAATC
>CAIQHW010000268.1 GCA_903871715.1 uncultured bacterium | reverse complement strand
TTCATTGTATGCAGGAATAACAATGGATAAGGTATTAATAAGCATTGATTTTGTAACTGAATTATTTTTTAGAAAACGTTCTTTTGAAAAAATCAAAGGTAAACCAAAAAACAAATTTGCATTTCTAAATTTAATTGCCTTTTTTTACCATTGCTTTTCTAAAAGCATTTTTATCAAAAAATATTTTACTAAACTTTTTAAATCACAAAAAATGAAAAAGAAAATTCTACTTTTTATTACTCTTGTTAGTGTTGGCTACATCACCTTAACCAGCTACAAAGCTGGCGCAGGCTTCAATGGTTATGAATGTACAGGTGCTGAAAGTGGTTCTCAAGCATCAACAGGTTGTTACCAAGGTAGCTCATGCCATTCATCAACTGCTTCTGCAAATATTGCAGTTACATTAGAATTAGATTCAGCTGGGGTTGCTGTTTCCTCTTACACTCCAGGTAAAGTATACATAGTTAAAATAACTGGAACAAATAATGGTTCTACAACTTTACCTAAATTTGGATTTCAAGTTAGTTGTATCAAAGGTTCTGCTTCTGTAGCATATACCAATGTTGTAAATGCTGGTACTTTAGCTACAAATAGTGTTGGCGGTACTCGATTAATTAATGGTGGTGGCATAAACTTTTCGGCAAATATTGTTGAACAAAGCTCTGCAATTTTAGCTTCATCAGGTGGCGGTGGCTTGCACTCTACCTATGTTGATAGTTTAAGATGGACAGCACCATCATCAGGCACAGGCACTATTTCCTTTTTTGGAGCTCTAAATGCTGTTGATGGAACTGATGCCAGCGGCGATGTAAATGACTTATGGAACACAGCGCACATAGTGATTGGCGAAAGAACATCATCCGGAATTGATGAAATTAATGCCGAAAATATTGCTATTAATTTTGCAAATCCTGTTCAAAATCACACTTTATACTTGAACATCAAAATGGCGCACGATGCCCCATTATCGGGCGATTTGTACAATTTGAATGGACAAATGGTGCAACATCTTTACAACCAAAATTTAACATCGGGCAATTCACAAACAGCCATACATTTAAACAATGAAATAACTGCTGGCGAATATTTTATTCACTTTCAATCGGGCAACGAAGTGTTGAATAAAAAAGTGTTGGTATTTTAATTTCGCTAAAACATAATTTTCAAAAAGGCTGTTACTAAAAAAGTAGCAGCCTTTTTTACGAAAAATAAAAACATAATTTTCAAAACAAATAATCAAAATCATGAAAAAAACAAACATCCTTTATTGGACATTTACAGGTTTATTTGCGGCGTTGATGCTGTCTTCAAGCCTTCCAGACGTTTTAAATTTGCCCGATGCAGTTAAATTTATCACTGACTTACAACTTCCAGCTTACTTTGCACCAATGTTAGGTTGGGCAAAAATATTGGGTGTGCTTGCCATTTTAATTCCAGGTTTTCCACGAATAAAAGAATGGGCTTATGCTGGATTGATGATTGATTTATTTGGGGCTACATATTGTCAAATTGCAGTGTTTGGATTCAAACCACAAATTGCATTGATGCTAGTTTTTGTTGCAATGGGATTTGCTTCATATTTTTTCTTTCATA
>CAIQHW010000267.1 GCA_903871715.1 uncultured bacterium | reverse complement strand
TGCTCGTGCCTGTGTTTGGTAGGTCTTTAAAAGGTTTTTAATCGGATTTGATTAGAAAAACCTAGTGAACATTGTTTTTTCATAGGTTTTTAGAAGGTTTTTTCAGTAGGTTTTAATAGGTTTTTACTAGGTTTTGAATAGGTGTTACTAGGTATTGTATATGAATCAAGAGGGCAGAGGCATTGGTTTGTTGAATAAACTAAAAGCTTATAAATTGCAAGAAGAAGGCTTTGATACTGTAGAAGCCAATATCGAATTAGGATTTAAGAGCGATGAACGCGATTATGGCGTTGGCGCACAAATTTTGCATCATTTGGGTATCAGCAAAATTAAATTATTAACCAATAATCCTAAAAAACGTGCAGGGTTGATTGGCTATGGCTTGCAGATTGTAGAAAATATTTCTATTCCTACATCGCCCAACCCACACAACCAACATTATTTAGAAACCAAACGCGATAAAATGGGGCATCATTTAGATTTGTAAAAGCCAATATTTACTAAACAATTTTTGAGATATTCCCTTTATTGCCAGTAAGTATTTATATCAAAACTTAAAATAAATCAGGCAGGTCTGTTTTTAATTGTGCTAAACTGATTACTGATGAAGATTCAGTAGTTTTAGGCAATAATAAAAAATTATAGAGCCTAATATTAGCATAGCTATCCACTTCACGAAGTTTTGATGTATCTTCATCAATGTAGAAGATAGCATACACATCTTTCAAAATTGGATAAACCCTGTCCCATTGTGCTTGCCCAAAAATTTCTAAAATCATGGGCACAGAAAATGATTTTAAAAATTCGCCCATGCCTAACAACACATAATACTCAAAAGTTTCTACATCCATTTTCATGGCGTCTATATTTTGAAGTTGATGGTTTTTTATATAAGTATCTAACCGAGCTGTTTTAACTTTTATGGCAACTCTTTTTGGTTCATCTTGGTGGTAGGTACTGCTCAATGATGCATTTAATGGCAAATCGTCACCCATATCAAATATATCGGCATATCCATCTTTATCCGATAAAGCCATTTGTTCGGCAGTAATAGTTGTAAAATTGTTGGCAGATATATTTTTTTGAAACCAACTAAAAGTTCTTGGAATAGGCTCAAAAGAATAAATCTTGGAATTCTTATTAGCAGCGGCAGCTACAATAGAGAAAATACCAGTGTTGGCTCCAACATCAAAAATAGTATTAGATTTTCTAACAAGATAAATCCATAATTTAATCGTAGTGGGCTCCCAAGCTTTCTCTTGCAGCCAGAAAATATCATTCTCAATGATATGGTGAGTAAATTTATAATTCTTAAGCTTAAAGTTAATACCATAAATAGAAGTATTAAAACTGCCATCAAAAGCTAACTCTCGGTATATTCTTTTTGGAAGTTTTATCCCTGAATTTTTTAAAACCAAACAAAACTGTTTCTTAAAAGGTAATATTTTGAAACCGAATTTTAAAGTTTGGTAAATTAGATTGGTTACAGGCATTAATTTTACGTAGTTTAAGGTTATGTTAAAACTTAAATATTTTTTATGAAATTTTACGAAACAAAGGTAATTTTAAAAACGATATTTTCAAATTGAAAAAGATTTTTTGAAGTTGAAAACTATTTACAGTTGCGATTTTATAACTCAAACTACTTACATTTGCAATCCCAAAAATGGGCAGAAATTTTATGATTAAGGATTTAGGAATTGAACAGCAAAAGCTACTTCGCGATTTATTGATTACACATTATGCCACCTCTAGCCCCAAAATAATCGGTGCGGTGGAAAACAAAGCTGGTGTGCCTACTGTTGCTTTATCGCTTCGCGATGGACAATTTGTAACCATAGCCGAAATCACCAAACCTACCGTACCTATTACGATTGAGCGATTTGCAGTAGAATGGATTGAAGCAAAAATAAACGGCGCATTGGGCGATGCTGTAAAAACGGCTTTAAAAAAAAGAGGCAGAATTAGCTATCAGGCTTTTGAAATGGATAATCGTGATGATAATCACAAAAATATTCGACGTATTCAGCCCTTTGGAAACATTGAATTTACTGAGGTTTTGCCGCATACGCAATTCAATTTTGATTATTACAAAGAAGAAATTAATCAGTTGGTAGACATTATTCCAGCAGTGGCAACCGATTTTAAAAAGTATTTTTTGAAAATAAAATCGCTGCAAAATTCACTCAAAGAAACGTTGATTGAACCGAATAAAAAATCAGAATTATTTGAAAAACTACAAGCCGCTTATGTGAGTTTAGAAAACATACAAGCAGGTGAAAAAGAATTGTTTGAAAAAAATTGTGCTGATAATTATGAAGCGTTGAAAACCGCTTGTAACAATGCTTTGGCAGGATTAAAAGAAGCAAAAACTTTTAAAGAAACTAGAGCCACGTTATTAGAAATTCAAACTTTGCTTCGAGATAAAGATTTAAAACGTGAACAACGAAATGAGTTGTATGATTTGGTGAATAGTTGCTATGCCGAAATGGACAAACGCCGCGAAGAAGAACAAGAAGAATTTGAAAAAATTACGGCAGCAAATTTTGAAACTATCAAAGCAAAAGTAGAAGCGGAAAAAGAAATTATTCGTAACACTACCGATGTGCAAACTACTCGTGAAAATTTAAAAAAGCTGCAAACCGAAAGTTGGGAAATGCGCTTGAAACGTGAGCATAGAGCCACTTTGCAAGAATCGTTCAATGAATTGTTTGAAGCCGTAAGTGAGCGTTATGAGGCGTTGAAATTTCAATACGAAAGCGAAAGCAGCACCAACAAAGGCGAGCTGGCTTTGAGAGTGGAAGAAGTGGAAAAATTTATCGAATCATCTACCGATTTAAAAGCCACCAAAGAGCAATTGAAGGCGATGCAAAAGCAGTTGAATGAAATGCGTTTAACACCTACACATCGGCAAGAGTTGTGGAATTTGATTGATAAAGCTTTCAAAGAAATCAACAAAAAAATGGATGAAGTGTATGGCGATGAAAGAAAAATTGCCGAAGAAAATTTCAACCGTTTAAAACCCGAAGTGGAAGCCGATGTGGCGGCTGTAAAAAGCACCACGATGTTTAAAGAAGCTCGTGAAAAAATGAAATTGGCTTTTGATAAAATAAAAGACAAAGAGCTGAAACTATTGCCACGTCAGCGTCAGGAGCTTTGGAAAATGTTGGAAATTGCCAATAATGATTTGAATGAAAGAGCTGATAAATTTTTTGCGCAGCGAAAAAAAGAACGTGAGCAAAAGGAAATTGATTGGTTGTATCGCCAAAAAGATAGAATGATGAAAATGGAAAAATTGGTGAAACATTTGCAACAAGAAAATATAGATGATAAAACCAATTTGGGCAACATGCAAGATTGGTTGTTGAAAGTGAGAGATGCTGCATCAACCAAAGAACTACGCGATAGCATTTTGTTGAAAATAAAAGATGCTGAAAATTAAATGCAAGAACGGGTAAAACGCATCGAG
>CAIQHW010000266.1 GCA_903871715.1 uncultured bacterium | reverse complement strand
GTAAAGTGATTTATTGTTGGAGGACAAACATCATTTTGAACAGCCAATAAAGTTGCAATTGCTTCAATCGCACCTGCGCCACCCAATAAGTGACCAGTCATTGATTTAGTGCTGCTGATGTTTAATTTAAAAGCATTTTCACCAAATATTTGCTGAATTGCTTTTGTTTCGCTTACATCGCCCAATGGCGTAGAAGTACCATGAACGTTGATGTAATCTAAATCTTCAGGTTTCAAACCTGCATCTGTTAAAGCATTTTTCATCACATTCAATGCGCCTAATCCTTCCGGATGAGGAGCAGTAATGTGATGTGCATCGGCAGTCATTCCACCGCCAACCATTTCAGCATAAATTTTAGCACCACGTGCTTTAGCATGTTCTAATTCTTCGAGCATCATACCACCTGCACCTTCGCCCATTACAAAACCATCACGGTCTAAGTCAAACGGACGACTTGCTGTTTGTGGTGAATCATTTCTAGTTGAAAGTGCATGCATAGCATTAAAACCACCTACACCACTTTCATTAATAGCTGATTCGCTACCGCCTGTAAGAATCATATCTGCACGATTCATTCGGATGTTATCGAATGCACAAATCAGTGCATGGCTCGAAGAAGCACATGCACTAACTGTTGCATAATTCACACCACGGAAACCATAGCGCATACTGATATGCCCTGCCGCAATGTCTAATATCATTTTTGGAATAAAGAAAGGATTAAAACGTGGTGTGCCATCGCCTTTGGCAAAGCCCATCACTTCTTCTTGAAAAGTATGTAAGCCGCCAATGCCCGACGCCCAAATAACACCTACTCTATCTTTGTTTACGGTTTCTAAATTGATACCGCAATCTTTTACTACTTCATCCGAACAAATCAATGCAAACTGTGCAAATGGGTCGAGTTTACGAGCTTCTTTTTTATCCAAAAAATTAGTTACATCCAAGTTTTTAACTTCACAAGCAAATTGTGTTTTGTGTTTGCTTGCGTCGAAACGCTTAATATAATCAGCACCACTAACGCCATTCAACAATGCATTCCAATAATCTGTTGCATTATTGCCAATAGGTGTAAGTGCACCAATCCCCGTAACGACTACTCGTTTTAATTGCATGTAATTTACTTTTGGTTTTGAAGAGATCTTCTTTATTCCGTAATCGTGAAATGAATTATTTCACGTGTTCTTCTAAGTAAGAAATAGCTTCGCCTACTTTAGTGATTTTTTCAGCTTGTTCATCAGGAATAGAAATATTGAATTCTTTTTCAAATTCCATAATCAACTCAACAGTGTCCAAAGAATCGGCACCTAAATCGTTAGTGAAACTTGCTTCAGGTGTAACTTCTGATTCTTCAACACCTAATTTGTCAACGATGATTTTTTTAACTCTTGCTGCAATGTCTGACATGATTTGTAATTTTATTTTTTTAAATTAGGTTGCAAATATAATAGGTGGTTTAAAATTTTGAAGAATAAATTTTGGTGGATTTGTTTTTTAAATAAAATGATGTCTGCAATTTTATTAT
>CAIQHW010000265.1 GCA_903871715.1 uncultured bacterium | reverse complement strand
GTGATGCTTTATTTGCAGTTTTTTTGATGAAAAATAAAACATCACTCATTATTTTTAAAAATGAAAATTGCAGAATTATTCCTTGATAAAAGTTTAAAACCAAAAGCAAAAACTGAAATGCTTTGCCAGATGTTGATGGATAAATCTATCAGCCTTGATGAATTAATTGCATTTGCAAACACCGCCAAAGCCCCTATTAAAGCTACTTGCATCGAATCTTTAGAATTTGCTACGAAACAAAATCCTTCGTTTGGTAATGAAAAATGTTGGTAGTTTGCTATCGAAAATTTAACTGCAAAAGCACCTCGAATAAAATGGGAATCAGCAAAAGTAGTGGGCAACATTGCTCATTTATTTCCAAAAAAATTAGATGTAGCGATTGCAAATTTATTCATCAATACCCAACATGAAGGCACTGTAGTTCGTTGGAGTGCTGCATTTGCGCTGGGTGAAATTGTAAAATTGAAATCAAAACATAATGAGGATTTAATTCCTACCATCGAAAATATTTGCAACAAAGAAGAAAAGAATAGCATCAAAAAAATCTATGAAGCAGCTTTGAAATAATTAGTTGGTTACTTTTTTCAAAAAGACTATTTCGCTTTTGATTGAGCTAAAGTATTATCTAGCGATTCGAACACTGAATTATTGCTGGCATATTCGGGCACAATACTTTTCATTTTACCAACAATTGCCATATTATTTTGTGTATCAAATAGCTGAATCAACTCTTCAATATGTCGCTTAATTTCAGCAAATTCATAAGCTCGCACTTTTGCTATTTTAATTTTTTCATGATGGGTGGGTAAAGTATTTTCATCATCATTTAATAACTCTTCAAATAATTTTTCACCTGGTCTTAAGCCACTGTATTGTATTTGAATATCCTTGCCTAATTCTAATCCACTTAAATGAATCATTTTTTTTGCTAAGTCGGCAATCTTTACACTTTCCCCCATATCAAAAATCATGATTTCACCACCTTTTCCAATGGCGCCAGCCTCCAACACCAGTTGTGATGCTTCAGGAATGGTCATAAAATATCGAGTAATTTCAGGATGCGTTACCATTACCGGACCACCATCTGCAATTTGTTTTCTAAACAATGGAATTACAGAACCACTTGAACCCAAAACATTGCCAAATCTTGTGGTTACAAACCTTGTAGCATTTTGTTGAGCACAAATCTTATCCAATGCTTGTACATAAATTTCGGCAATGCGCTTGCTTGCCCCCATTACTCCTGTTGGGTTTACTGCTTTATCAGTGCTTACCAATACCATTTTCTTTACTGTATATTTTGCCGCCAAATCTGCCACCACTTTAGTGCCAAGCACATTCGTTAAAATAGATTCAGATGGATTGTGTTCCATCATAGGTACATGTTTATAAGCTGCAGCATGAAAAATAATTTCGGGCAAAAATGTTTTTATTACATTTTCCATTCGTTCACTATTGCGCACATCGGCTAATATTGTTTCAAATTTAAGATGTGCATATTTTTCGAGTAGCTCTAATTCTAATTCATATAATGGCGTTTCGGCTTGGTCGAGCAGCAACAATTTTTTGGGATTGTACTTCATGATTTGGCGAGCCAATTCGCTACCAATAGAGCCTGCTGCGCCTGTAATTAAAATTATTTTGTCGCTTAATTCATTTTTTATTTCTGCCTCATCTAATCGAATAGGATTGCGTTCTAACAATTCTTCAATTTTAATTTGCCGCACTTGCTTAATGCTTAATTCGCCATTAATCCATTTATTCATGGGTGGAAT
>CAIQHW010000264.1 GCA_903871715.1 uncultured bacterium | reverse complement strand
ATGGCTTGGACGAATTCAAATTAACACCGAATATCGAGCTGCAATCGTATTTGCACTACAAAAATAATTTCATCACTATCGAAAATAATTCATTGAAATTAGAAACGATAAATGAAAGCAAAAGCAAGTACCCAAGCGAATTTGAAAAGGTTTTTGAAGCGCATGAATTGAACAATTTTCAAAACAGAATTTGTTGGTTTAAAATAAATTTTCCAGCCAATTTTGATGAAGCCGTGTTGGATGAAATTACGATTGCAATAAATTGTTTTCCAGTGTTGAATCGGCATTTGAATGAGGTGCGATACCGCTTGCAGAGTTTTTTCAACATCATTCCATTAATCACCAGCGAACAATTTTTGGATGTAAAAGCGGTGCAAAATATTTCGGGCAAGCAATATGTGGCTAATCCAGTGGAGAAAAATGATTTGAGTGAAAAAGGAACTTACGCTGTAAGACAAAGCGGTGTAGAGCGTTTCGATAGTCGCAATGCCACCGAGCATTTGAATTATTTAACCGAATTGCTTCGTGATGAAAGCAACGCATTTGCAGCTTATGGGCAAGATTTCATTTCTACTTTGATTAAAGACTTGAATCAAAGCATTTCGCAAATTGAACAAAAAGTGCAGCAAAATTCGGTGGCGATAAATACACGTTCTACGTTTTTATTTTTAAAACCTTTTGAAGACAACGAAAATATTTTTGTAGAATTTTGGAGTACTAATGGCGAAATGGCAAATACCATTCGTAGTGGCACAAAGCTGGAACTGTACAGTGGTAGCGACTTACAACGTGAAAGCATTACATTGATGACCCCAACTGTGGGTGGAAAAGATAAATTGAAAAATACCGAATTGTTATCGGCTTATAAAAACACATTGCTTACTCGTGGGCGAATTGTAACACAACAAGATATTAAAAACCTTTGCCAGCAAGTGTTTGGCAGCAAGATGCAAAAAGCGGAAGTAAAAAAAGGAATTGCCGAAAGTGTGTTGCCCAATGAAGGATTGATTAACACAGTGGATGTGATGGTGAGTATCAATTCGCAATTAACGAATGAAGAAGAACAACAAGCCTTGCAACATGAGTTGTTGATTAAATTGCAACAAGGCTCGGTGGTGATGACAAATTATAGAGTGTTTTTAAATTGATTGAAAAACAACGTAGTAATGTAAGATAACAAGATGCTAAACTCGAAAAACAATGTAGTTATGTGAGTTGACAACGTAGTTATATTGAATAATAGGGTTGTTATGTGAGTTAACAATGTAGTTATGTTGAATTATAGGGTTGTCAAGTTAGTTAACAAAGTTGTTTTGCTTGTTTAAAAGATAATAATTTAAGATAAAGATATAGGATTAATGAAAGTTAACCAACTCATTAATTGAAAAGTAAAGTTTGTAAATAAAAATGGGAAAACCAGCAGCACGATTAACTGATATGCACGTATGCCCTATGGTAACACCGGGTGTGCCACCCATACCGCATGTGGGTGGACCAATTACTGGACCAGGCGCACCAACTGTATTGATAGGTAAAATGCCTGCGGCTGTTATGGGCGATATGTGTACTTGTGTAGGGCCACCTGATACAATAATATTAGGCAGCACAGGTGTATTTATTTGCGGCAAACCAGCAGCAAGAATGGGCGACAGCACAGCACATGGAGGCACTATTGTAAAAGGCGAACCTACGGTGTTGATTGGTGAAGCAGGTGGTGGTGGTGGCGGTGGAGGAATGGGAGCTATGCCTGTGAATGTGTTGATTAATGTGATGCAGAAAATGCCACCGAAAATGCAACAAAAAATAGCGCAAGTGGTGGCAATGAAAGAAGCAGCAAAAAATGGAACACCGTTTTGTGAGAAGTGTGCTGAAGCAATGTTAAAAGGATAAAAAAATATTACAGTATGGTATTGAGTAAAAGCCAATTCGGAAAAATTGAATTCATTTTTAGTCAAAGAACTAAAAAAAAAATATTTTTTGATTGCTCTAAAAAATTAGAAGAGATGGATTTTTGCGTGAATGAGGATAAATTATTAGCTACGATAAATAATTCAAGCCATGACTATTCTAAATTGAAAGTAAGACTATTTAATGATAAATTGATGTATAATTGTTTAGTGTATATTTTCGGAGAAAAGTTTTATTGTTTAGAAGAATTTGAATACGAATGGTTTATGTTCGAAAGACAAAAAATACAATTGTGTGAAATTTTTAAACAAGATTTAATTGAATCAAAAATTGATAGTATTTGAACATAATATAATGTAAATATTATATAAATATTTCACAATGAAGGGGTTTTGGGGTT
>CAIQHW010000263.1 GCA_903871715.1 uncultured bacterium | reverse complement strand
GAATCACAGCGTCATTCAGTTTGTTGTATGCAGCTATGTTAATTCCAGTGGGAATTATTCCAACTTATTTTGGTTGGTGCAATAATTTCACATTGGTAATAATGGTACTTTGCGGATTGATGATGTTGGTGCAAGCGATAATATTATTTGTGAAATTAGACAACAAAGCCGCAAGGGGATTGATGTTTGGCTCATTTGTTTATTTGCCGATAGTTTTATTGGCGCTAATTATTGGAAAAATTTAAAAATAAAAATTGACAACAACTACTACATACAAACCGAGCATGGAGGATTATAAAATTAATCCTAAGAAATTTGCCTTGTGGTCAGCCATTGGCAGCATCTGTATGTTTTTTATTGGCATAACAAGTGCTTTCATTGTAAAAAAAGGAGCTGATGTAGCCAACGGGCATTGGATGTTTTACAAAACTCCTGTGTATTTTTATTACAGTACCATCGTTATTGTGTTGAGCAGTGTGAGTTTATTTTTTGCAAAAAAGTTCTTTTTAAAAGGCGATAAAACAGGCTATCAAATTTCGATGTTAACCACATCAATTTTGGGCACTGTATTTTTAGTACTGCAATATTTAGGATGGTGTGCGTTGGTGGATATTGGAATTTATTTGGGTGGTGGATTATCAAACCCAAGCGGTTCGTTTTTTTATGTGATTTCGGGCACACATGCTTTACATATTTTGGGTGGATTAGTAATTATGTATTGGGCAACCATCAAAGCATTTGTTCGCAAAACCAATGTCCAAAGTAAATTGGGCATCGAATTGATTTCTACTTATTGGCATTTTGTAGATTTCTTGTGGTTGTATTTATTTGCCATGCTATTATTTTTCTAAAATTATAAAATCAGAAGATTGGAAGATGTTAAATCAATCAATCTCTAAATCTAAAAATCATAAGTTAAAAACATGAGTTCAACAGCAACAACAGTAAAATCAAGCGTTTGGGGTGGTGGAATGTCGCCTATGAATGTGCGTTGGGGAAAATTAATGATGTGGTATTTTTTGGTGAGTGATGCGTTCACTTTTTCTGCATTATTGGTGGCGTATGGCACTACAAGAACCATGAATGTATGGTGGCCAAATCCGCAACATGTGTTCCGCAGCTTTCCATTTTGTGGCAATGCCAATTTGCCTTTATTGTTTGTAAGTTTAATGACTTTTATCCTCATCATGAGTTCGGTTACGATGGTGTTGGCAGTGTATGAAGGACATCGCAACAACCGCAACAAAGTAGTGATGTGGATGATTCCAACCATTTTGGGTGGTATCGCCTTTTTAAGTTGTCAAGCTTGGGAATGGACACACTTAATTGTTGATGAACACACTCGATTAACTTCAAACTTTTTTGGACCAATTGTTAATGGCGAAGAAACCCACGGTCCAGCTCAATTTGGGCAATTATTTTTTGTGATTACAGGCTTTCATGGTTTCCACGTTTTTAGTGGTGTCATCATCAATATCATTCTCACATTAGCTGTGGCTCGTGGTGCTTACGATAAAAAAGGGGATTACGAAATGGTTGAAAAAGTGGGTCTGTACTGGCACTTTGTAGATTTAGTGTGGGTGTTTGTATTCCTTTGCTTTTACCTGTTGTAAAAGAAGTTGTTGGGTTATTTGTTATTCAG